>JAZRTO010000104.1:0-77990 GCA_045652065.1 Acutalibacteraceae bacterium | reverse complement strand
ATATAAAAGGGAAGAAAATTTTTCTGAATGTTGCTTTGCAAAAAGAAAAAGGGAGAGAGAAGAAAGAAGGAATTACAGAAAACACAAAATTCTGATTGGGTATAAAGAATGATAGATTTTCAGAAAGGCTTCAGATTTTCGATAAGTGCGCCGATTCTCCGAAGGGAAGCGGATGCAATTACGGAAATATGGAGTCTTAATGAAAATCAGTAATATTTTCCTTTAGTGTGCAAGCAAACTAACTTAATAAGGTCTGATGAAAGTTCGTCAGAGAACGGCAAAAGGGACAGAAATTGCCGTATTTATTGTTTTCGGGGCAGGCAAGGCATACATTGGTATTCCGAAGCCCCGAAAACAAAGCACATTACAAAAGCTGATACGAGGAAATATAGTTAAAGTCTGTTAATATTCAGTCTGTGGCAGAAAATATATGTATAACTGTGCGGTAAAGACGGTGATTTATGCCCATTTTGCCCCATATTGTCGAACATTTGTTCACTTTGCACAAGAAAGGGGGTGAAAAAGGGCAGAAAGTTTGGCGCAAAAAAGCCCTCTCAGGCATTGACTTTCGTCGAACAAATGTGCTATACTATGGGCGAAACGAAAACAACAGAACAACAAAAACTCAACCGACACAAATGAATGTGTCGGCGCTTTTATTTCAATTTAACAAAAACCAAACAACTGAATAGCGTTAATCGCGGTCCGTACTTCATTTCTGAGGTACGGCCCTTTTTGTTGCCCTGATTTTCAGGAGAGGAGTGACGGTATGAAGAAATCGGCAGAGGAAAACTTGAGCTCGGCTGCCCGTGAGTTTTCGGCGGCGGTGCTTAAGATGTGTAAGAAGCTGACAAGCAAGGAAGAAGGGGAGCCTGATCCGAAGCTTCTCAAGGAGGTGGGTGCGGCTCTTAAAGAGGCTGTAAGTGTGGTGACGGCTCTTGAAAAGAAGGATTCGGACACAGATGCGGGAATAAGAATTGTGTTTGATATATCGGAAGAATTTACAGAATAAGGCGGTCGGATTTCGTGAACGGTTATTATTTACATTCCAGGAAAGTTTTTGAGTTGTACATAAACAAGCCCTATGTCCTTGCAGTGTGTGAAATGATTTTGTATTCTGTCCGCTACAATCCCCGAACAGAGGACGGAATTCAGGTAGGTAAGGGTCAGTGCCTTCTGAAATATGAGGATATTTCCCGGCTTTGCGGTATTACGGTGTCACAGGTGCGCACGGCAATAAAGCGGTTTGTTGCAGACGGGGGAATCACCGCGGAGAATATGGGGAGAAAGGGAATGCTGATAACACTTCTTCCTGCCTTTTCCTGTGAGGGCGCAGGAAGCATCAGCACGGACAGCCGTTCCCCCACAGGCGGTTATACAAGAAATACATACAGTAAAAAGCCTCAGGCGAAATATGAGCCTGATCCCGATGCTTCATATGATATCAGAAGAGCCGAGGAGTGGGCAAGGTCACACGTGCCGGTGCTTAAAAAGAGAGTACGGTGAAAATGAAGTAATAGGTAATAGTGAATAGTGAAGAGTGACACTGTATGAAGGCTGCGCCTTAATTATATGAAGTAATAGGTAATAGTGAAGAGTGAATAGTGAATAGTGAAGAGGTTTTTTGAGAGCGGTGCTCTCAAAAAAAGGAGGAGAATGAAGATAAAAACATTAACACTTGGGGTGCCGTCTGAACGGCAGAGGCTGTTTCTTTCAGACACCCACAGATACATAGCCTTCGGCGGAGCCAGAGGAGGGGGCAAAAGCTGGGCGGTGAGGGTGAAGGCGGTGCTTCTTGCCTTTCACTACCGAGGTATAAAAATTATGATAGTACGTCGCACCTACCCCGAGCTTCGGGCAAATCACATAGAGCCCTTAAAGCTGCTTTTAGGAGACACGGCGGTTTACAAGGAGAGTACAAAGGAATTTACCTTCCCCACGGGGTCTGTCATAATGTTCCGCCACTGTGCAAATTCCACGGACATAGACAAATATCAGGGTACTGAGGTGGATGTGCTGTTTCTTGACGAAGCCACACAGCTGACCGAGGAGGAATATGAGCGCTTCAAGGCTTGTGTCAGAGGTGTGAATCCATACCCTAAAAGAATTTATCTTACCTGCAACCCCGGAGGTGTGGGGCACGGCTTTGTAAAACGGCTTTTTGTTGACAGACGCTTTAAGGAGGGTGAAAATCCCGAGGACTACGTCTTTATAAAGAGCCTTGTTACCGATAATCACGCTCTGATGGAGTCTGATCCCGAATACATAAAGCAGCTTCAGTCCCTGCCGCCAAAGCTTAAAAAAGCCTGGCTTCACGGGGATTGGGACATATTCGAGGGGCAGTTCTTCGAGGAGTTCCGTGATGATCCCGAGCACTATGCCGACCGCCGCTTCACCCACGTAATAGAGCCCTTTGAGGTGCCATGGGACTGGAAGATTGTAAGAAGCTTTGACTTCGGCTTCCGCAAGCCCTTTTCCTGTGACTGGTGGGCGATTGATTACGATGGCAGGGCATATCTCATCCTACAGCTGTACGGCTGTACGGATATTCCCAATGACGGTGTAAAGTGGCACCCAGACAGGATTTTTTCCGAGATAAGGCGTCTTGAAACCGAGCACCGATGGCTGAAGGGTAAGTGCATTGACGGTGTTGCCGACCCGTCAATATGGGATGCCTCGAGAGGAGAAGCCATAATTGAAGCAGCCGACCGCCATTTCGTTTATTTCTCCCGAGGGGACAACAAGCGTATTCCCGGTTGGATGCAATGCCATTACCGAATGGGCTTTGATGACGAGGGAAAGCCTATGGTATATTTCTTCAACACCTGCAAGGCGGCTGTCAGGACACTTCCTTTGTTGGAGTTTTCCGACACTGTCCCTGAGGACTTAGACACCGAGGGTGAGGATCATTTTGCCGATTCATTCAGGTATTTTTGTATGTCACGGCCAATAACTCCGAAAATCCGCGAACAGCCGAAAGTACACGGCGATGACCCGTTGAACCAGCGAACAAAATACAGAGGATTCAGTTATTAATCAACAAAAAAATTAAAGGAGATAAAGTATGAAAACAGATTTTATGGTCACAGAAAAGGATGTTCTTAAAGCATCGGAGATACTTTCACGTTACAAGGCGGCAAAGGCGAATCTTGATTCCCGTGTTCTTGACAACGAAAAGTGGTTCAGACTGCGCCACTGGGGACAGCTTCGTCCCGACGGGGAGAAGGAAAGACGGCACTCTGCCTGGCTTTTCAATTCCATTGTCAACAAGCACGCAGATTTTATGGATCAGGTGCCTGAGTGTACGGTGCTTCCCAGAGAAAAGGGTGATACCGAAGAGGCAAAGCGTCTTACCTCGGTAATCCCTGTGGTGCTTGAGAGAAACAACTGGCACTCGGTGTACTCCGATGCTGCCTACAAGAAGCTGAAAACGGGTACCTCGGTTTTAAGTGTTCTCTGGAACAGCGAGGCAGACGGGGGACTTGGTGAAATTGATATAAAAAGCATTGATATTCTCAACATCTTCTGGGAGCCGGGTATCAGGGATATTCAGAAGTCCCGTAACATTTTCGTTGTTGATTTAGTTGACAATGACCTGCTTCTTGAAAGCTATCCCTTCCTTGAGGGAAGGCTTGGTAAGGGTGCCGACACCGTAGCCTACACCTACGATGCATCAGTTGACACAACGGACAAGTCCCCTGTAGTTGACTGGTACTATAAAAAGCGCCAGGGCGGAAAAACCGTGCTTCACTACTGCAAATTCGTAAACGGCTGTCTTTTATATGCTTCTGAGAATGACGAGCTGTACCGTGACAGGGGCTGGTATGACCACGGGCTTTATCCCTTTGTTTTTGACCCTCTTTTCAGGGAGGAGGGCACTCCTGCAGGTTTCGGCTTCATTGACATTATGAAGGAGACTCAGGAGGAAATTGACATTTTAAGCAACGAGATTGTGAGAAATGCAAGGCTTGGCTCAAGAAAGAGATACTTTACCCGTGTTGAGGGTGCTGTGAATGAGGAGGAATTTTCCGACTTCAACCGCGATTTCGTTCATGTGACGGGCTCGTCAATCGGTGAGGAATCCATAAGAGAAATCGGCTTTACACCTCTTTCCTCTGTGTATATCACGGTGCTTAACAATAAAATCAGCGAGCTTAAGGAAACCAGCGGTAACCGCGATTTTTCGCAGGGGGGAACCTTCGGCGGTGTTACATCGGGTACTGCAATTACTGCACTTCAGGAGGCAGGAAACAAGCTGTCCCGTGATATGATAAGCTCCACCTACAATGCCTTCGCCGCTGTTTGTTCTCTTGTGATTGAGCTGATGCGTCAGTTTTATTCCGTTCCCCGTACAATGAGAATTACGGGAGACGGCGGTGAGGATATATACACTCTCTTTGACAATTCCGTGCTTTCGGGCAGTGAAACAGAGGGCGGCTTCGGACTTGAAGGGGTTCTTCGTGCTCCCGTTTTTGATGTGAAGGTAAAGGCACACAAGATGAATGCCTATTCGAGAAGCGTACAGAATACGGATGCCCTTAATTTCTACTCAATGGGCTTCTTCAATCCCGAAAAGGCGGTGGAATCCCTTGCCTGTATGGAGCTTATTGACATTGAGAACAAGGAGAAAATCAAGTCCATTATTAAGGATAATGCAATTACGGGAGGCGTGCTCAATGATTAATGCTGAGATTACTTACGGACAGGGAAGCTTTGTTGCAAAGGTGAAGGGTCATGCAGGCTTTGCTCCCGTAGGGCAGGACATAGTGTGTGCAGGTGTGTCTGCACTTTCAATGGCACTTCACAAGGCAGTTACGGGCTGTGTTACACGGGAGAATGCTTCATATTTTTCCGTTGAAATAAATGACGGCTGCTTTGAAATAAGGGTGCTGGGAATCAGGGACAGAGAAACAGGAAAAAGACTTGAAGCCTTTTTTACTATGTTCTTTGACGGTCTTTTTGAAATAGAAAAAGAATACCCCGACTGTCTTAAGCTTAATACGTTTGAATTTCCCTTCGGGGATAATGATAATGACACTTCGGAACAGACGATGGATATTGAGTGAAAAGGAGGTAAAAGGATGAAATTATTTTTGCAGATGTTTGCAGAGGCGGCATCCACAGCAGAGGCTGAGGTACAAGTGAGCGCTTCTGAAAACGAAATCACAGCTGACGAGGAATTCGGAGAGCTTATTAAGGGCAAATACTCCGAAGCCTTCAAGTCCCGTGTGCAGGGGATAATCGACAAGCGGTTTTCCAAGATGAAGACTATGGAGAAAAGCCTTGAAGCATATGCTCCCCTGGGAGATTACCTGAAAACACAGTTTCCTCAGGTAAACGGGGATGATACCGAGGCACTCGTCAGGGCATTTCTTGAAAAAAGCAGCAATACATCAGCCGGTGAAGTAAAATCCGCGGTTCCCTCAGCCTTTTTAGAGGCAGCCCAAAGGGAGCTGAAAATGAAAGCGGCTCAGAATGTAAGGACAATGCTTTTAAGAGAAGAAAAGGAGCTTCGCAGACTCTATCCGTCCTTTGACCTTAAAAGGGAGCTTTCCTCATCTCCCGAATTGTGCCGCCTTATAACGGCAGGCATACCCCTAAGACGGGCATATGAAGCGGTGAATATGGAAAAAATTATGGGCTCGGTGCTTCAGTTTGCAGTAATGAAGGCAAGATATGACACAGCCGAAAATATTAAAAGAAATTCCCGTATTCAGGAAAATTCATTGTCCGACAGAGCATCAAGCACGAAGCACACCGATGTGAATAACCTGACAGAAGCAGAAATCAGGAAAATTATCACAGACGTGAGCAACGGAGCAAGAATTACATTCTGATCCGGAATTCGGAGAATGTCCCGGGATGTGTATTACGGGGGGAACTCCACTACGGTGAAAAGGGACATTTTCCGTACCACGGAAAACGGAGTAAATTTTTAATTTATAAGGAGATTTTTTATGAACAATTTTGATATGACACTTACACATTTTTCAGCAGGTGAGGTGCTTAATACCACAGGCGGTACTGTGGAAAAGGGAGTAAACACAAATCCCGACAGTCTTTCTGCCGAAATGAAAACCTTCTATGATAAGACACTTATTACCCTTGCAGGGGCAAATCTCATTCACGAGCAGTTCGGTCAGAAGCGTCCCATTCCTAAGAACGGCGGTAAGACAATTGAATTCAGACGCTTCTCACGTCTTCCCAAAGCCTTAAAGCCCATTACCGAGGGTGTTACTCCCGAGGGTAACAAGTTCAATGTAACTGCTGTCAGCTGTACGGTTGATCAGTACGGTGACTACATTGAGCAGACCGATATGCTTGAGCTTACCGCAATTGACAACACAATTGTTGAGGCAACAAAGGAGCTTGCTTCTCAGGCAGGTGTGACACTTGATACTGTTGTAAGAAACGAGCTTGCAGGCGGTACAAATGTTATGTATGCACCCAAGGTGACAGAAGACGGCTCTGAAACAGAGATTTTAAGCCGTGAGGACATCACAAAGGACTGTAAGCTCCGTGTAAAGGACATTTTCAGAGCTGCTGCACAGTTAAAAGCAGTGAATGCTCCTAAAATCAATGGTGCTTATGTTGCAATCATTCACCCCTATGTTGCATACGACCTTATGCAGGAGGCAGGTGAGCAGTGGGTAAGCATTCAGAAGTATGCAAATCCCGAAAAGATTCTCAAGGGTGAAATCGGCACTCTCGGCGGTGTGCGCTTTGTTGAAAGCACCGAGGCAAAGGTATTCGGTCCCGGGGAAATCTCAGAGGGCATCTGCCGTATGACTGCAGCTGTTGCTACCAATTCTGCAACTACCGTTGCAGTAAATGAATATATGGGTGAGAAGGACTTCGAGACACCTATTGAGGTGTATGTTGCAGGTGTAAAGAATACACTTGTCAGCGTTCACGGTAACCAGGCTACTTTCGGAACAGCGGTAGCTCTTAAGAAGGGTGATATTATTTCAGGTATCGGCGGCGGTAAGGACGGTTCTGCAGTTTTTGCAACTCTTTTCCTCGGTGAAAATGCCTACGGCGTAACAGATATTGAGGGCGGCGGTCTTGAGCATATCGTAAAGCCCAGAGGCTACGGCAATGACCCGCTTAATCAGAGAAGCTCCATCGGCTGGAAGGCAACAAAGGTCGCAAAGAGACTTCTTGAAGAATACATCATCCGTGTAGAATCTGGGTCAGAATTTTCTATGACAACAAACGCTAACTGAAAGATGTGCATAAATCACCGTCTTTGACGCACGGAATAATATTTAACCTTGTGCCGCAGACGGAGTGAATTAAATTGTTAAGTTTACTTCCTCGAGGGCAATATATAAGGTGCTGTGTTTTCGGCTCTTCGCGGGCGAATGTGTGTTCCGCTTCCTGTGGAAGATAAAGGAACACGAATGAGGTGAAGAAGCACAGAGCAGTGCGAAGCGCTCCAATCAAGCAATGCGACAATGCTTCTGAGGGAATCGTACAGCTTGGCAGAGCCGAAAACACCAAATACGGCAATTTCTGCCCACTTTCAGCGGAGTGAGTGCTTGTAAAAAAGTTAGTTTTATCCGGCGCGTAAGGGAAATGCTTCTGCTTTTCGTTAAGGCTTTATATTTCACGGAATTGCATCCGCTTTTCTGCGGAAAAACGGCGCACTTCCCCAAAATCTGAAGCCTTTCCGAAAATGCACTTATATTTTCTGCGAAAGGCAGAGAGAAAAGAATCTGAAACTGTTTGCCTCGGGGTAGGGAGTTTCATTTATATTGCAGGGGGGGAAGTCCTCCCGAAAGGAGAATTTTATGAAAAATAACAATACAACAACCAACACTTTTCCCGTTTTTATTCCCAAGCTCAGCAAGAATGACGATTCATTGTTTGTGGCGGTAAACGGTAAGAGAATGCTTATTAAAAAAGGGGAAACGGTGAACGTGCCCCGTGAATTTTACGAGGTAATTGAAAATTCAAGAAAGCAGACCCTTGATGCGGAGCAGTTCATTCTTTCCCGTTCCAATGAAAATTAAGGGGTGGTGCTATGACAACATCGGGTCTTATTGAAAGAACGGATGCGCTTTTTCCCAATGTTTATCATTTTATACAGAAGGCAGATTGGCTCGGTGCCTTTGATAAGAGAGTAAGGGACGAATTTCTTTCCCGTTATGAGAATTGTCCCGAGCTTGATGAGGACAGCCGTTCTCCTTGCAGAGAGCTGCTGTTAGGAGAGGAATATGCTGAGGTTTATATGAATTATCTTTCTATGCTTATGGAGCTTTATTCCGGTAACATTACGGGATATCAGAACAAGGCGGCGCTCTTTAACTCTCAGTATCTCTCATTTATGAACTCTTATAACCGCACACACCGTATTAAGAGTGTGAGCATCAATATAGATTAGGAGGGGATTTATGTTTTTTCCGAAACTGAAAAAACAGAACGAGAAAACCTATTCCGTTAAGAGCTTCGGCTCAATTTATATGGGAGAAAATGTGCCTGACGGATGCTTTTCGGCAATGGAAAACCTTACAGGTGATAAATTCCCTCTTATGAGTGTCAGAGAAAAAAGGGCGGTGTACCAATCTTCGAAGCCTCTTTCCTTTGACGGGGAAAAGATTACCGCTGTCCTTGATACTCCCTCGGGACTTCTTATCTGCACGGAAACTGCAGTATATCTTAACGGCGAGAAAATTGAGGGAGCCTCTCTCATAGCCTCTGCGAAAAACAGGTCAGCCGTGCTTTTCGGCAGAGATATATTCATCTGTCCCGACAGCATCTGTATAAAATGCACCGACGACGGAGTGAGCGTCAGTAAAAATAATTTTGTACATATGCTTATGAGAGCACAGATGAAGCTTTCGGATGAGCAGGGTACTGAAATTACCCCCGATTTCTTCGGTGATGTACCCGATTCCGCTGCAATGGGCAACACAATGGTGCTGTCTGACGGTACCGGGATGAGGCTTTATATGTACTCGGGAGACAAGTGGGTGAAGAGTAATGAGGTGTTTATAAAGCTTGAGGCTTCTTCTGCCATTCCGGGATTTGCTCCTGGGCAGTCCGTAAAAATAGAAAGCAACGGAGGCTGTATAGATGACGGATATTACACCGTAAAAAGTACTCCCGAAAATGCCCTTGTGCTGTCGGGAATTTTACGGAAAACAGGCACTGTCACAGATGTTCAGCTTATTAAATTCATTCCCTATATGGATTTTGCAGTTGAACACAATAACCGTATATGGGGCTGCCGTTACGGAATTAGCCACGAGGGTGAGTTCGTAAACGAAATTTATGCTTCAAAGCTGGGCAGTGCAGAGGAATGGTACTGCTTTAACGGAATTTCCACAGACTCATACGCGGTAAGCCTTGGCTGCAGCGGTGAATTTACGGGAGCCGCCAAGGTTGGTAATGAGGTGATATTCTTCAAGGAAAATTACCTTGTAAGGGTTATAGGCGATACCCCCTCCGACTTTACTGTCAGCACAATTCCCGGACGGGGAGTGGAGAAGGGGCAGTATAAAAGTATAGTAAATCTGGGAGAAAGGCTCTTTTATAAGGGTGTTGACGGAATTACCGTGTATGACGGTAATCTGCCCTTTGTAATTTCCGAAAGAAATGCATTTGCGGGATATTACGACTCTGCGGCAGGGGCGCACAAGGGTAAATATCACATAGCTCTTACAAGTCCCGCGGGAGAGAGGGCAAGGTATATTTACGACACGGAAAACCTTCTCTGGCATAAAGAGGATGATAGCTTCCCCACGGCTTTCTTCTTTACAAAGGACGGAAATCTTTTTTCCCTCGGAGAGTGTGAGGACGGAAATTATATTCTTCAGGGGGACTGCTTCAAAGGGATTACGGAGAAAAACCTTTCTCTTTCGCTTTTGGGGGATGATCCCTTTATACCGCAGGCTAAGGGTAATGTAGAGTGGTACTGCGAAACGGGAAAGCTTTGTCGGGGTATTACCTCTTACAATAAAAAAGTAAGGGCGGTACGCTTTTCTCTGAGCCTTTCGGAGGGAGCATATGTGAAAATTTCCGTAAAGCCCGATTCCTCGGAGGAATTCCGGGAGATATTTTTCCTTAACAAAAAAACAGATGGGATTTTCTCTGCTTCCGTTCCCGTTGTACCCTGCAAATTTTTCACCTTAAGATTTGAAGGTGCGGGGGACCTTATTCTTCACGGCTTTGAGGGAATCCTTAGCCTTACGGGTGAGGTGACTGACATTGACTGACAGATCAGGTAATAACAGAGATACAGAAAAAATCTATAACCTTCTTTTATCCCTTAAGGAGGAAATTACAAGGCTTTCCCTGCAGATAAAGGCAATAAAAGCAGAATTGAAAGGAGTGAAGGAAAATGGCTAAAAAGCTGAAAAACGAAGAGATACTTAAAATGGCGACAGAGCTTCTTCCTGACAGCAGCACATCGGACGGACAGGATGCAAGGGCTTCCGAGGCTTCCTCCTCAGGTCTTATGGCATCGGATGTTGTGGAGAATATTATAAAAAATTCAGGCGCCTATTCCTATGATGTGAATACAGATGCTCTTTACAGACAGTACAAGAAGCAGTATGAGGAAAGCGGCAGCAAGGCGGCAGAGGATGTTATGGGTAAGGCCTCATCCCTTACAGGTGGCTACGGAAATTCGTATGCTTCAACCATTGCCGCCGATACAAAGCTGAAATACGATGCAATGCTTGATGAAAAGGGAAGAGAGCTTGAGGAAAACGCATACAAAAGACACGAGGATTCACTGGATCGCCTTTATTCCCTTTATAACCTTCTTTCCGATGAGGAGAAAAAGCAGGATGACAAACAGAAGGCTGCTCTTGATTTTGCCGTTACCGCTTCAAGCTACGGTGACAATTCCTTTATAAAGGCTCTGGGTATTGACCCCTCGGACAGCGACTTTAAGAAGCTTAAGGAAAAAGCAGAGCTGTTTGCAAAATACGGGGATTATTCGGGACTTGAAGGTCTGGGAATTGATATATCGGGTCTTAAATCAGAAAAGGAAATGGAGCTTAGCGAATTTTTTGCAAAGTACGGCGACTACTCGGGGCTTGAAGCCTTGGGTGTTGATATTTCGGCACTTATATCCGAAAATGACTTTGAAAAGGCTCAGCTTCTTGCTGAATACGGGGACTATTCAGCACTTAAGAAGCTTGGTGTAAATACCGAAAGTATTTCAGTAAAAGAAAAGCTTGAGCTTGCCGAGACCTATGCAAAGTACGGAGATTACTCTGCACTTAAAAAGCTCGGTATTGATACCTCGAAGATGACAAATGAAGAGCAGAGAGAGGCAGCAGAGTTCCTTGCAAAGTACGGAGATTATTCTGCACTTAAAAAACTCGGTATCGACACCTCGAAGCTGACAGCAGAGGAGGAAATGGCACTTGCAGAAAAATATGCAAAGTACGGAGATTACTCTGCACTTAATAAGCTGGGTGTTGATACCTCGAAGCTGACACAAGAGGAGCAGCTGGAGCTTGCAAAGCTTTATGCCTCTTACGGTGATTATTCTCTGCTTAAGGCCCTCGGTGTAAGCACCGCAGACCGTGAGGCTGAGGAATATTACAAGAGACTTATCAATAAGCAGAAGGCAGGGCAGGGATGAGTGTAATAAATCTCAATAACGGGCATACTCCCCGTTCCCCCGGAGGTGTTTTCGGGGGAAGCACGGAGTACATACAAAGTAAAAAGCTCATAGATTCGCTGTCACGGAGTATGAGGGCGCTTGATCCCTCAATTGAAATAATGCTTACAGAGGGTACCGACGGAATAAGAAAGGCAGAGGCTGACAGTATGCTTTTTGTTTTTCACAAGGGGACACATCTGAAAAATCAGATCAGAACGGGGGCAGAGATTATTGTGGGGAAAAATGCCTCTGCCGTGACACAGCACGAGGCTTACAGACTGCTTACGGCTCTTTGCGGAGACAGCGGCTTTCGGTACAGAGGTGTTCATACCCTGACGGAAAAAAGTCCCTTCAGAGCTTTTTCGGAGTATGCTCCGGAAAAAGCATATATCATAAAGGCAGGCTTTATAGATAATGAGGCGGATAATCTGATTTCCGACAGAGAGCTTGACCGTTTTGCCCGTAGACTTTCGGAGATTATTGTGAAAATTTATAAGGAGAAGAAAAATGAAGATTACAGCTGATTTTACACGGCTTCACTCGGGGGAAAATCTTGCAAGAAGGCTTAAATTTACGGTGGATGAGGAATTTCTCGGTAAAAAGGCAAAAATCGGTTTTATAACCCCCAAGGGACGCATATATTTTACAGGGGAATTGCCCTATAAAAACGGGGAGGGGGAATATATTATCCCTGCATCCCTGCTTGACGGCAGAGGCGTGCTTCACTGTCAGCTTTTTGTGTGGGATTCCTCGGAATTTCTCGGGAAAAGCCCCATAACGGAAATTCCCGTTTATCCTTCCGTTGACGATATTGACTGTCCCGCAATAGGGGAGGACACAAAAAAGAGCCTTGCCCTCATATTCGAGTACCTTGAACAAAAGTCGGACAAGGGACACAGCCACGATGAAAGGTATTACACCAAGGAACACATTGATTCCGTGCTTAAGAATGTTCAGACAGGCGGTCATAACCACGATGACCGATATTATACTGAATCTGAAACAGACAATCTTATTGCTGAAAATGTTCAGCAGTCTATCGATTTTACTCTGGGAGTTTCAAAAGATATTCTGGCAAAGTTTAAGGAAAAAAGTGATGTGGAGCATGTTCACGATGACAGATATTACACGGAAGCAGAGATTGAAGGCTTTCTTGAGGGAAAAAGTGATGCAGATCACAATCATAACGAAAAATATTATTCCAAAGCGGATATAGATGAAAAACTCGAAGGTGTAAGTTCCGTCGGTCATACTCACGATAGCAGATATTATACAGAAGCCGAGGTAGATAATCTGCTCGGCAGTAAGAGTAATACAAGCCATTCTCACGACGGCAGATACTATACACAAGCCGCAGCAAATAATCTTCTTTCAACAAAAGCTGATTCTTCTTATGTTGAAGCACTTGCCGGAACGGTTACATCCACAATCGAAGATTTAACGGAACAGATTGAAGAAAAAGCCGATACAGACCATACTCACGATAGCAGATATTACACGGAAGAAGAGGTTAATGCTCTGCTTGCAGAAAAAGCCGATGTTTCTGATGTGGGAGGAGCCTGTATTTCAACAGTCCGTATGCCCGGCTTTGAGGATATAGACAACACGGCATTCATTCCGAAAATCACAGCCTGTGCTGCTACCTGGCTTGAGGCTTCGGATTCTGGTCAAGTTATATACGGCTCTCTTGGTGAGGGTGACAATGGGGAAGATCTGATGGAAACACAGATTAACCCGATGCTTTATTCTTACAGAAGCGCAGGTAATTTCACAGGCGCTTACCGTGATATATATTCAGAAGCAAAAGCAGGCGGTCAGAAAACCGTAAACTGTATAACCCTCTGTAATATGCTTGCTATGGGTGTTCCTTATAAAAGCTCAAGACTTCACTGTCACGAAAATGTTATCGGTATGGGTGGCTATGCTTTTGACATATGTAAGCTTCTGGGAAAGAGCATTGCCGGCGAAAACAGGGAAATTTCTTATAATCCCAATCAGAAGCTTGATATCACAACCTTTGAGCAGATCCTGACACAGTCTTCTTTCTTTGAAGCATACGGGCAATTCGGCTTAGTGAAAACAATTAAAGCCCAAAAGACCGCAGATGGGGATATATGGTACGATGCAATCCGTCCCGGTGATGTGCTGTGGACAGGTACTCACAGCTTATTCTGCTTGTCGGTAAATGTTGACAGCGACAGCGGTAATGTAACAATCGAGGGTGTCCACGCTGCCTCAGTTAATAATACAAATATCAGTAATTACAGCTTTACCGTAACAGAACAAGGAAATATAAACGGAATCGACTATGACCGGATATTAAAGGTTGCAAGACCCTATTATTCCTATGTTGCCCCTGAATGCTCAACCGAAGGAGCAGCTGCAGGCTCTGCAGACACATCATACTGTAAGCTGTTAAAGGGACCGTTCATCGGTATTGCAAAGAATGTGGATCTTAATACGCTTCTGACTGTTGGTGAATACAGGTGTGCCAGCAAGGACAATGTTGCCTCTCTGGAGCATAAGCCTACTGACCTTGAAGATACATTCCGTCTGACTGTTGAGAATCTGACAAAGGATACCGCTAAGCTTTCCTCGTTAAATGACTTTCTGCAGACTATAGTATCCTCAAAGGGCGAGATTTACACAAGAATTGTAACAACCTACAATCATTCTGTTGCTGACCCTTATTTCTACCCGTGGCGTAAGCACTCTATGGAAAATCATACAGTAACCGCCATAAAGGATGATGATGACCTCAACAGCTTTACTAAAATCGGTGAATACAGATGTACATCATGGGAGCGTGCAAGAAAACTCAAAAACCGTCCCTCGCAGCTTGAACATGCTTTCCGTATGATTGTTGATAATACAATGGATGATACATTTACAATGCAGGAAGGTAAAAATTTCACTCAAAGAATCCGTGAAGTTTCAGGTCGAGAATACTGGCGTAGGATTTATTGGGAAAACGGTGCTATTGCTTTCGGAGACTGGCACAAGGTGCTGACGGAAACAATTGAAACAACAAGCACATAAGCGGTAACAATCACAATCATTAAGGAGATGAAACACTATGAAAATATTTATTGATGCCGGACACGGCGGTGACAGTATCGGCGCTTCATATAAGGGCAGACTTGAGCAGGACGATTGTCTTCGTCTCGCTCTTGCCGTGAGAGATACTCTTTTAACTCAGAAGGGGGTTGAGGTTATGCTCTCCCGTGAGGATAACACCGATCCCGATTTACTTAAAAGGTGCGAGAGTGCTAACAGCTGGGGTGCCGATTACTTCCTCTCCGTTCACAGAAATGCTTTTACCCCCGAGGGTGCCTCGGGAGTTGAAGCCTGGGTGTATTCCGCTGTGGAAACAGAGGGTGACACATATAAAATGGCAAAAAGCATTGTTGACAGTGTATGCCTTATTACGGGACTTCGCAATCGCGGTGTAAAGAAGGGGGCTCCCGAATACCGTGATTTTGCGGTGAATTCACACACAAAAATGCATTCCTGTCTTCTTGAAGCAGGCTTTATCGATAATTCAAAGGACAATGCCGTTTTTGATGAGAAATTCACTGAAATTGTAAAGGCAATTGCCAAAAGTGTATTTGAAGCCAACGGCGGTAAATGGGAGGATGCCAAAGAAAAGGCTCCCGAAAAGACTTCCGAAAAGGATTCAGGGCTTATCTACTGTGTTCAGACAGGTGCCTTTAAGGACAGAAAAAATGCCGTAGCCTATGCAGGAAAGCTCGAAAAGGCGGGATTTGATGCCTTTGTGACTGTCAGGGGTGATATGGACGGTGACGGAAAAATCACCGCAGAGGATTCCCGTATTATTCTCAGAGCTGCAACCGGACAGGAGGGATAATATGGAAAATGTAAAAATAAAGGAAAGACTCAGATCCTGGGCTGTCTGGGTATCGGTGCTGGGTGCTCTGGGTGTTATTCTTAATTCCCTTGGCGTGTTCGAAAAAATCGGCATTGATAACAGCACCTTTGATGTTGTGGTAAATGCCGTCGGCACAATTCTTATCACCTTCGGTATTCTTAATAATCCCACAGACAAGTCGTGCTTTTAAGGCGGTGGGAACATGAATCTTACAGCCGAGGATAAGGATTATCTGCATGAAACATTTATTTCCCGTAAGGAGTGCAGCGAATGTACAGCAAAGATAAGAAATGAGCTTGCTGTGGGTGCCACATCATTCGCAACAATTAAACAGGATTTACAATATATCAAAGAGAAAATTGATAAAAGAAGCAGATTCAATTCCGCAACAGTTACAAGTATAATCCAGGCAATATGCACCCTGGCGGTAACACTCATCGCTGCAAAATTGAGCAGCTGAGTCATCTGTTTTATGTCAAATTTTTTCAGATTTATGAATAGCGAAGCGTATAAAAGCACTTGACACGCATATAATAATATAGTACAATAAATTGTACAATAAATTGTGCAGGAAGGGTGCTTTTATATGCTTGCTGTAAATTATTCTACAATAAGAGAAAACCTGAAATTTTACTGTGATAAGGTGACAGACAGCAATGAAACGGTTATTGTTACTCGTAAGGATGAAAAAAATGTTGTTCTTATAAGCCTTGAAGAATGGAATGAGCTGCAAAGGGCTCTGAAAAATGCCGAATATCTCGGAAAGCTGAACCGGTCCCTTTCCGATATAAATTCAGGCCATGTAATAAGAAAGACTATGCAGGATTTAGAGGAAATGGCAGATGAATAATCTTACCTTTTCTCCTATAGCCTGGGACGAGTATCTTTACTGGCAGATGCAGGACAAGAAAACTCTGCGAAAAATCAATCAGCTGTTGAAGGAAATCGGCAGAACTCCCTTTAACGGTATCGGCAAGCCTGAACCGTTAAGGTTCTGTGACGGTTGCTGGAGCCGCCGTATTGATGAAAAAAACAGACTTGTCTATTCCGTAAGTGATGATAATGATATTATTATCATTTCCTGTAAGGGACATTATGAAGATTAATATTTAATAATCGAACAGGGGGATTAATATGGCTTTTGAAAAAATTGATGTGAAGGATTTATGCTTTTCGCCTGTTGAGGCAATAGGTGAGGATTGGGGCATACTTACGGGTGTATCCGAAAAGGGCTTTAACTCCATGACTGTCAGCTGGGGCAGTGTGGGTGTGCTGTGGAGCCGCCCAGTTGTGTTCGCCTTTGTAAGACCGCACAGATATACCTATGAATTTCTTGAGGACGGGGAGATGTTTTCCCTTGCAATTATGAATAAGGAAATTCATAAGAAAATGGCTGTGTTCGGCTCAAAAAGCGGAAGAGATATTGACAAATACAAGGAATCGGGACTGACCGCAGTATATGAAAACGGTGTGCCTTACCCTGAAGAAGCTGAAATGGTTTTTGTCTGTAAAAAAATTGCAAAGGGCGACATTACTCCCGAGTGGTTTATTGATGAGGACATAGACTCTGACAATTACCCGAAAAAGGATTACCACAGAATGTATGTAGGGGAAATTGTTGAAGTTCTGAAAAAAGTTTGAAAAAAATGAAAAAAAGTGTTGACAAGAGGGATTTCATCTGTTATAATCCCTCTTGCGCCTGAGGGAATACCCTTGGAAAGCAGTCGGTGTCTATAACATTGAGGTCCCACCCGTTCCCATCCCGAACACGGTAGTTAAGCTCAATCGTGCCGAAAATACTTGGCGGGCAGCCGCCCGGGAAGATAGGTCGTCGCCGGCACAAAAGCCTGATATCTTAGGATATCAGGCTTTTACTTTTTACTTCTTCACTCTTCACTCTTCACTCTTCACTATTCCCTTTACCTTGTATCAATTTTCCTCATCTGTGCATAATATACCTATGGGGTGAAAAAAGCAGTTCACGAAAGTGAGCTGCTTTTTTACTTCTTCACTATTCACTATTCACTTTTCACTCTTCACTCTTCACTCTTCACTATTCCCTTTTCACTCTTCACTCTTCACTCTTCACTATTCCCTTTACCTTGTATCAATTTTCCTCATCCGTGCATAATATACCTGTGGGGTGAAAAAAGCAGTTCACGAAAGTGAGCTGCTTTTTTACTTCTTCACTATTCACTATTCACTATTCACTATTCACTTTTCACTCTTCACTCTTCACTATTCCCTTTACCTTGTATCAATTTCCCTCATCTGTGCATAATATACCTATGGGGTGATATTATGACAACTACAGAATCCGTTTCATTTTTCCTGGGTGCAAATACACCCGGGGGATTTTTTTCCCTTTTTTCCGAATTGTACTCCCCTGAGGAGGGATGGCGGCTGTACATTATAAAGGGCGGACCCGGCACGGGAAAATCTACTCTTATGAAGCGAATTGCCGAGGGCTGTGACAGACGGGGGCTTTTTTGTGAGAGGATATACTGCTCCTCGGACCCTCATTCTCTTGACGGAGTTATTATTCCTTCTCTTAAAATAAGCATTGCAGACGGCACACCGCCTCACGTTATTGAGCCGAAATACCCCGGTGTGTCCGAAAAATTTGTTGACTTAGGTATGTTCAGAGATGACGGTAAGCTGATTGCACACCGTGATGAAATAATTAATCTTACAAAGGAAAATTCATTTTACCACAAGAAATGTGTTGATTTTCTTATAGCCGCCCGTTCAGCAGAAAACGATACTGCTTCCGTAGTGATTCCTGCTATGAAAATCAGCACTCTGCATAAGTTTTCGGAAAAGCTGGCAGGGAAGCTGCTTAATTCTCTTGCAGACACTCCCGTGAAAATGAAAAAGCGGATTATTTCTGCCGTAACTCCCGAGGGTAGTGTGGAATTTTCCGATACATTCAATTCCCTTTGTGAAAAACGCGTGATATTATATGACAGCTTCGGCAGTGCTGCCGCAGTTATTCTTAAGCTCCTGTCTCTTCGGGCGCAGGAAAAGGGGATAGAGGGCTTTTGCTGTTATGACAATATGAATGTTGTATCTGCCCCCTCTTCGCTGATTCTCCCCCAGCTTCACCTGGGCTTTATAAGAGGACACAAAAACGGAGCCGACAGCGGTGACAATGTGCTTTTTGTCAACTGTATGCGTTTTTACGATACGGGAATTATTTCCCGACATAAGAACAGAATTGCCTTTAATAACCGTTCACGTGCTGAAATGATTTCAGGTGCGGTTGACTGTCTTATAAAGGCAAAGTCCACTCACGACAGACTTGAAAAATTCTACATTGATGCTATGGATTTTGATCAGATGAACGAATATTCCGAAAGGCTTATGTGTGAGATTTTCGCTTGATTTTTTCTTTCTTTTTTAGTATTATATAAAATGGAAAAAAATGTTACGGAGGAATAGTATGAGAACGGTTACCAATATTAACAAGAACTGGGCATTTGCTCTTAACGTAAAGGATATCCCCCAGAGCTTCCCCGAAGGCTGGGAAAAGCTTGATTTACCTTATACCTGGAACGGCAAGGACGGTCAGGACGGCGGTAATAACTATCTTCGCACAAGGGGTGCCTTTGCAAAGACCTTCACTAAGGAAGAGCTCACAATAAACGATGTTACTTACATCGAATTTCAGGCTGTAAACTCTACTGCTGAGGTTTATTTCAACGGCAAAAAGCTTACAACACATCACGGCGGTTATTCAATATTCCGTGTAAAATTAGACCCTGCCGACATCATGGATGAAAACCTTCTTGTTGTCATTGCAGACAATACTCCCAACGATTTTGTATATCCCCAGATGGCTGACTTTACCTTCTACGGCGGTATTTACAGAGATGTAAACCTTATTTCCGTGAATAATGAGCATTTTGATCTTGACTATTACGGAACTCCCGGTATAAAGGTTACTCCCGAGAAGGAGGGAGATAAGTGGGAAATTGAAATTGAAGCCTTCTGCGAGGGTGAGGTTAAATTCAGCATTTACGATGCCGAGGGTAACAAAATAGCTGAAAAGACAGACAGCGGTAAGAATCCCGATGTTGAGATAGAGCTTGAAAATGTTCATCTCTGGGACGGTATTGCAGATCCTTATCTTTACACAGCCGAGGCAGTTCTCATTGCAGACGGTGAGGAAAAGGACAGAGTTACAGCCCGTTTCGGCTGCCGTACCTTTAAGATTGACCCCGAAAAGGGCTTCTTCCTTAACGGTAAGAGCTATCCTCTTCGCGGTGTGTCCCGCCATCAGGACCGCCCCGATATCGGTAATGCTCTTCTTCCCGAGCACCACAAGGAGGACCTTGACCTTATTCTTGAAGTGGGTGCTACCACAATAAGACTTGCTCACTATCAGCACTCCCAGGTGTTCTATGATCTTTGTGACGAAAAGGGACTTGTGCTCTGGGCAGAAATCCCCTATATTTCAAAGCATATGAAGAACGGCATTGAAAACACAAGGACTCAGATGACAGAGCTTGTTACTCAGAACTACAACCATCCCTCAATCTTTGTATGGGGACTTTCAAATGAAATCTCAATGGGCGGTGCGGCTGACGAAAGCCTTCTTAAGAACCATCATATGCTCAATGACCTTTGTCACAAGATGGATAAAACAAGACCTACTGTTGTAGCTGCTGTTACAATGGCTGAAATTGACAGTGAGTATGTTCACATCCCCGACATTCTTTCATATAATCACTACTTCGGCTGGTACGGCGGAACAACCGATATGAACGGCCCCTGGTTTGATGATTTCCACGCTAAGTTCCCCAAGACCGCTATAGGTATCAGCGAATACGGCTGCGAGGCACTTAACTGGCATACCTCAACTCCCACTCAGGGCGACTATACAGAGGAATATCAGTCCTACTACCACGAGGAGCTTATAAAGCAGATCGCAGACAGACCCTATCTCTGGGCTACCCACGTATGGAATATGTTCGACTTCGCAGCTGATGCAAGAAGCGAGGGCGGAGAAGACGGTATGAACCATAAGGGTCTTGTGACCTTTGACAGAAAGTATAAGAAGGACTCCTTCTATGCATACAAGGCATGGCTTAATCCCGAAAAGATGGTTCATATCTGCTCAAAGAGATATATTGACCGTGTTGAGGACAACACAAAGGTTACTGTTTACTCAAACTGTGACGAGGTAGAGCTTTTTGCAAACGGCGTAAGTGTCGGCAAGCAGAAGAAAGGTAAGTACCCCTTCTTCTACTTCACTGTTGAAAACAAGGGAGAAACAGTGCTTAAGGCTGTTGCAGGTGAGCTTTCCGATGAAGCCGTAATCAGAAAGGTGTCTGAGCCCAATCCCGACTATATCCTCAAGGAGGAGGGCGCAGTTATCAACTGGTTTGAAATTGATACTCCCGAGGGCTTCCTTTCAATCAACGATCCCTTAGGTGATATCTGGGCAACTACCAAGGGTAAGATTGTTCTTATAAACACGGTGCTGGGGCTTCTCAAGAAGATGAAGGCAAAGAAGAATTCCGGTGAAAAGGCAGAGGTTGCAGGCTTTGATACCGAGGGTATGAAGATATCCAAGGGTATGATTAACAAAACCACCATCGGTATGCTTATGGGCTTCTCAATCAAGCGC
This sequence comes from Acutalibacteraceae bacterium, assembly GCA_045652065.1. Taxonomy (GTDB): domain Bacteria; phylum Bacillota; class Clostridia; order Oscillospirales; family Acutalibacteraceae; genus RUG806. The sequence goes on along the minus strand of JAZRTO010000104.1, from coordinate 56,846 downwards.
GTATGTATGATGGCAAAGGGCATCTTCACCAAGGAAGAGCTGCTTTCAATCAACAAGAAGCTTAACAAAATAAAGAAAAAATAAGAAAACAAATAAGATTCGCGGAGGTGTTAAAATGAGTGTATATACTACAAAGGAAATTGCAGACAGAATAACTCCCGTTGCAAAAAAATACGAGGTTGACCGTATGTATGTTTTCGGCTCCTATGCAAGAGGCGATGCAGACGAAAGCAGTGATGTGGATTTTTATGTGGAATGCTCGGGAATTATGGGACTTAAGTTCTGCAGCTTTTATTCCGATATGGAGGAATGTATGGGAAAGAGTGTGGATATAATTACCAGAGATGCACTCTATAACCCCGTGAATCTGGAAAAGAACAGATCTCTTATTGAGCGTATCCTATGTGAACGGAAGTGTGTATATGAGCAGTAAGGATATAAATGCCGCACAGCATATGATTTCTCATTGCGAAAGAATTGAACGGTATCTGAAGCTCTGTGATAATTCTATTGATTAATTTATGAACGATGAGCTGCTGCAGGATGGTATAACGATGCAGCTGCTTGCAATGGGTGAGCTTACCACTCATTTTACCGAGGATTTCAGAATACAGTATGCTGATGCAATAGACTGGAGAAATTTCAAGCAGCTTCGCAATGTCTGTGCTCACAGGTACGGAACTCTTGATTTCAGACTTATCTGGGAAATTGCAACGGGCGAGCTTCCTTCCGTGAAGCTTTTCTTTGAGAGTATAATAGCATAGTATAAAAATTCACCTGCCGGGCATTCCGACAGGTGATATTTTTATCTGTTGAATTTTACTATGAATAAAGATTGAATTTTACTGTATTTTTGCGTTTTCTTCTCTTCTCTGTTCTCTCATTACGGAGAGTTCCTCATACATCTTCTGCTTCTTTTCGCCCTCCACGTCATACATAAACTTGATTATGAGAGCCTTGAGAAGGTTTGCAATTGCATAACCGAATACCAGGAAAGCAAGCAGCCACAGGCAGGTGTCCCAATAGGTATCCTTTGCCTTCATGGTTTCAAGAAGATTGTCGATATTTGAGCTTTCATAGCCTATCCAGAAAAGCACATAGGGTATAAGAAGCTCTCTTAAATAGTTGAGTACGTTATTTATCCAGCCGGGCACCGTGCCGTGGATAGCCTCAAGTCTTTCACCGGTCTGCCACTCAAGATAGTCGTTGAATTCAACATTGAAGTGGGTGTTTGAAAGCTCCTGAAGACCGACACCTACACCGAAAAGGAAGTAGAATATATAGAAAAGAAGTCCGAATTCACGGGAAACGAAAACAATGGCAAAGATGATACATGCGGTGACCATCGAGTAAAGTCCTACAAATTTGAGAATCTTAGTAGGCTCTAATTTTTTTGAAATTTTTGTACATATTGCAATACCCACAACGGTGCCTATTGCAGTGGGGAGGGTGAGAAGAAGATTCTTTGATGAGCCGACTGTAATAGCCGCAAGGAAGGTGGACATCTTACCCAGCATAGCAAGGATATTCACCCACTGAATATAGTAATATGCACGGTAATTCCTATACTTGAAAAGTGAGAAAAGTGCGCCTGTCAGCTTTACCTTTTCCTTTTTGGGGAGCTCAATTCTTTCACGGCAGAAGAGAGCACACATTACGTTACCGATTGCGGTAATTGTTGCAGCGATAACTGCAAGTGACATATACATAGCGCGCTTGTTTTCACTGAATTCGCCGAAAATGAAGGTGTAAATGTAAGCACCGCCGTAGCCGAGATAATAAGCAAACTGCCAGGCTGTGGTAACAAGCTTCTTTTCCTTGAAGTTGGGGGAGATAACCTGAGGAATGTTACCGCCAAGGCCATTGAAAGCGTTGATTATTGTGGAGAGAATTGCAAGAATATACTTGAAAAGTATCATACCCTGCTTGTCAAAGTCCGTAGGCACAACATAGTTGAGTATTGTAAGAGTGAAAACGGGAATAAGACAGATCATATACCACTGACGGTATCTGCCCCATTTCGATTTCCACTTGTGCGCAACAACTGCAACAAGAAGACCCACAGCATAGGAAAGCAACGTGGTGATGGTGGTCTGAATAGCATTGATGTCTGCAATTTCGTCACTGCCGACATTTATTGAGCCGTAGTACACTTCATATGCAAAGGTACTGGCAAGACCGCCTAAGGTGCTTACAAGAATGGAGCCGATTCTTGCAAGACAGATGCTTATGTACTCAATAAGCGTAACGTTTCTTTGCAGCTCCGGCGGAGTTTTCGGGTCAATTTTCTTGCCCCAGCTGAGCATTTCCTTTAATTTAGTCATTTTTCTTCCTCCTGTTTATTTCGTCTCTGAATCTTAATTCTTTTTTTGTATTATTCACCGTAATAGTAAGATCTGACTGCGGTCATATCCTCGTCCGTCAGAGCCTTTTTCAGTACCATAACATCATCAAGCCTGAAAATGAAATCGTGGGAAACGTTGTTGTATGTGCCTTTGCCGTCATTGCCCACAGTAAACGGGTATGCTGTGTCATAGTCAATAAGGTAATCATCCGGTATTGTAACTACGTGGCGAAGCTTAAAATTATTATAGAAGCGGATCTCCTTTTTTTCTCTGTCAAAGGCTGCGGCATAGTGAAGCCAGGTGTTTTCAGCGCCCTCGGGGAAGGGAACAACAGTGTTAAAATGGTCATCCCCCTTAGAAACATTGAACATAATGTCGTAATTTCTCAGTGAGACCGTAACTCCCTTCTGCCGTCTGTTCTGCCACCACCAGTCCTGATTACCCATAAGGGCAGGTGCTTCGGTAATTGAAGTGTCCGTCTGCACCCAGAAGGCAAGGGTGAAGCTCTCTTTTCGGAAATGTACATTGTCTGCTGTGACAAATCCGGTTTTCCCGAATTCACCGCAGGCAGAGTTTACGCCGTTGGAGTAGAATTTGACTGTGCCTTTTTCCTTTATACTGTTTTGTCCCGTCCTGTCCTCAAGGGTATTGTCAAGATGCATAAGAAGAGAAAAATCCTCACGGGGAATAAAATCAAAAATATTATCGGGTGTTTTTCTTTCGGGTATAACCGTCTTTGCGGGAGGCCTTCTGTAGTAGGGTGCGGTGCCTTCCCATATACATTCGGGAATCTGCGAGGTAAAGCCCTCTTCATTATATTCGGGTAAGGCAAGTCCTAATGCTGCAAGGACAATTGCCGCAATGTCCTTTGTTTCCGAATAGGGAACAAAGCCCTCCTTGACTCCTTTTCCCGTTACGGCAAAGAAAACATATTTTTCCGTATCCGTGTAGCCGCCGTGTCCCGTTCTGACACCGCCGTGGTCGGCTATTACAATGAAGAGAGTGTCATCAAGAATTCCTGCGTCCCTGTAGGCATCGTATATTCTTCCGGTATAGCCGTCTGCTCTTTGAATTTCCTCATAGTGCTTACTGCTTCCGTAGCCGCCGGAATGTCCTGCTCCGTCAACATCGTCAAACTGAACGAAAAGGAATTTCGGCTTTTTTGCTACACAGGTGAGAATAAGCTCAGTAAGCTCACTGTCATTGGGGGCTGTCAGCTTCTCAACCCCAATGTTGTCTTCAACAATGCCGTGATTTATTGGATTCCAGTTGACAACGGATGCAAGATAGCAGTCGGGGTCAGCCTCCCTTATTCTTCTGAACACCGAGGGCAGGGCATCGTTCCGGTATTTTTCATTGCTTACCCGTCCGTTTGTAAGCTTATGTACAAGGGGTGTTGCCCCCAGGAGCATTGCACCCCAGTTTTCTGCGCTTATTGTCGGATTCATTGAAAGGGCAGACCAGTTGACAGCGCCCCGTTCAAAAATTCTGTCAATATTAGGAGTTTCGGTCTGAGAATTGAATTTTCCCATACCGTCAATGCCTATAACGGCAACATAGCTGTATTTTTTCACAAAATCACTCCTGTCTTTTATAATGTAATATATGTTTACTAATAAATCAAGAAAAATTGTATAGTTTTCATGTAATCTGCTCGTATTATTTTGTAGAAAAGGTTACAAATTGTTAAAATGAAACTTAAACTGTTGCTTTTTTTACTTTAGTCGGGTAAAATACATATAACTATTTTTATGCCTTGGGGGTATTATGCACTTTTTCTGCCCCTTTCGGCTATCAGTTCCTTTCCGGTGCATATCCTTCGGAGGGAATAAAGAATGGAGTTATGCTATGAACACAAAAACATTACTTTACATCGGAAAGCGTATACTTCTGATGATAATTACCGTGCTGATTGTTATTACGATAACATTCTTCGTTACCCGTGCTGTTCCCGGCGGTCCCTTTGCAGGTGAAAAGGCTATTTCCCCTGCGGCTCAGGCAGCCCTCGAAGCCAAATACGGTCTCGATAAGCCTGTCATGGAGCAGTACCTGACATATCTTAAGGATATTGTCACAGAGCTTGACTTCGGTCCCTCCCTCAAGCAGAGAGGACGTGAGGTCGTTGATATTATCTTTGACGGTCTTAAAACCTCCTCGGTGCTTGGTGTCACTGCGGCATTTATTGCTCTTTGTATCGGTGTTGTGCTGGGTGCTGTTGCGGCTCTTCGCAGAAACAAGCTTATTGACCGCGTGATAATGGTTATTACAACGGCATTCGTTTCCATGCCCTCATTCATTATGGGCTCGCTGCTGCTTCTGATATTCTCACTGTGGCTGGGCTGGTTCCCTGCAAACGGTAATTCAGATGGCGGACTTGTGCTTCCCATTATCACACTTGCACTTTACCCCACCGCTTACATCACCCGTCTTACCCGTTCCTCAATGCTTGACGTTTTAGGTCAGGACTATATAAGAACCGCAAAGGCAAAGGGTGTTTCCGGTGCAAAAATCATCTTCGGACATGCTCTTAAGAATTCTCTTATTCCCGTTATAACATATTTCGGACCTATGCTTGCATATATCGTTACAGGCTCACTTGTTGTCGAGAAGATTTTTGCTGTTCCCGGTGTCGGCAGAGACTTCGTTAACTCTATTGTTAACCGTGACTATCCCCTCATTATGGGTACAACCATCGTTCTTGCAGCTCTTATCGTTGTTATGAACCTTGTAGGCGACATCCTTTATAAGGTTGTTGACCCCAGAATCAATCTTGAATAAGGAGGAAAATGCAGATGAAAAAGAATCCTTTCAGTATGCAGGTGAATCTCGATTCATTCATACCTGCAACAGCAGAAGAAAAAGAATATATAGTACAGATGCGTGAGTCCTCCACCTTCTTCAAGGACGGCGTAAAAAGACTTCTTAAGAATAAGGTTGCAACCGTAAGCCTTATTGTTGTTGTTCTTATAACACTTTCAGCAATTTTTATCCCCATGTTCTGGCCCTATGCATACGACCAGCAGCTGGGTATTTCTCCCGGTCGTCCCGTTGACCCCTCCTATGCAAACCTTTCTCCCTTCGAGTACGGCTCAACAGAGCTTGACAGAATTGAGGCAGGTGAGGAGATCTTCCCCCACCTTTTCGGTACTGACTCAGCAGGACGAGACTACTTTATACGTGTTGTATACGGAGCCCGAATTTCTCTTGCAGTCGGCTTCTTCGCAAGCATCATCGTTCTTGTTATCGGTCTTTTTATCGGCTCAATTTCAGGTTATGTGGGCGGAAAGCTTGATATGATTATCATGAGATGCGTGGATGTTATCTACTCTCTTCCCGATATGCTTATGGTTATTCTTCTTGCAGCCTTCCTCCGCGGTCCCATCGAGGGCCTTGTTGCAGGCACCGAGCTTGAGAAGATAGGCTCAAACATCATAAGCCTTTTCGTTGTTTTCGCACTTCTTTACTGGGTATCAATGTCCCGTCTTATAAGAGGTCAGATTCTTTCTCTTCGTGAGCAGGAATATGTTCTTGCCTCAAAGGCAACCGGTGCCAGGGGCTCATGGGTAATCAGACGCCACCTTATCCCCAACTGCATCAGCGTTGTTATTATCTCAACAGCTCTTCAGATTCCCTCTGCTATCTTCACAGAAAGCTATCTTTCATTCTTAGGTCTCGGTGTAAACGCTCCCATGCCCTCACTCGGATCTCTTGCATCCGATGCTCTTAACGGTATGAGCTCTTACCCTTACAGACTTGCAATTCCCGCTGTGGTTATTTCACTTATCGTTCTGTCCCTCAACCTCTTCGGTGACGGACTTCGCGATGCATTCGACCCCAAGCTTAACAACTGAGAAAGGAGAGTATGGCAATGGCTTTATTGGAAGTTAAAGATTTACATACCTCATTTTTCACGGATGCAGGTGAGGTAAAGGCAGTAAACGGTGTATCCTTTGACCTTGAAAGAGGTAAGGTTTTAGGTATCGTAGGTGAGTCAGGCTCAGGTAAGTCAGTTACCGCCTACTCAATTATGCAGATTCTTGCAGGTACAGGTAAAATTGTTTCAGGCTCCGTTAAGCTTGACGGTCAGGAGCTTGTAAATGCAGGCGAAAAGGTTATGAAGACTGTCAGAGGCAACAAGATTTCCATAATCTTCCAGGACCCTATGACATCTCTTAACCCTACATATACTATCGGTAAGCAGCTTATTGAAGCTATTACCCTTCATACTGACAGAAATAAGAAGCAGGCTTATGAAAGAGCAGTTGAAATGCTCAAGCTCGTAAATGTTAATGAGCCCGAAAAGAGAATGAAGCAGTATCCCTTCGAATTCTCAGGCGGTATGAGACAGAGAGTTATGATTGCTATGGCACTTGCCTGTGAGCCCGACATTCTTATTGCCGACGAGCCCACAACGGCTCTTGACGTTACAATTCAGGCACAGATCCTTGAGCTTATGGGCACTCTCCAGAAGGAGCTCGGAATGGCTATCATAATGATCACCCACGACCTTGGTGTTGTAGCACAGATGTGTGACGAGGTTATCGTTATGTACGCAGGCTCAATCTGTGAAAAGGGAACAGCAGACGAAATATTCTACTCTCCCAGGCACGAATACACAAAGGGACTTATGCGCTCCATTCCCTCAACAACCTCAGCAGGTACAAGATTACAGCCCATTTCAGGTACACCCATTGACCTTCTCAATATGCCCAAGGGCTGTCCCTTCGCACCCCGCTGTGACAATGCTATGAAGATATGCCTTACAGAGCGCGCACCCGTAACAGAGCTTTCCTCCTCTCATTGGTCAGCCTGCTGGCAGTGCATAAAGGAAATGGCAGAAAAGGGAGAAATTACTCTCAATAAAGAAGAAGGGGGAGCAGAATAATGAGTGATAAAACACCCCTTATAGAAGTAAAGGGCTTAAAAGAATACTTTAATATTAATGTAGGACTTCTCCGTTCAAAGCCCCTTAAGGCTGTTGACGATGTATCCTTCTTTATCAACAAGGGTGAAACCCTCGGTCTTGTTGGTGAGTCAGGCTGCGGTAAGACCACAGTCGGAAGAACTCTTCTTCACCTTTACAAGCCCACCGCAGGTGAAATCTACTATGACGGTAAGCTTATAAAGACAAAGGCTGATATAAAGGAATTCAGAAAGAAGGCCACAATGGTTTTCCAGGATCCCTATTCATCCCTTAACCCCAGAATGACAGTTGCCGATATCATCGGTGAGCCTCTCGATATCCACGGTCTTTGCAAGGACAAGAAGGAGAGAGAGGAAAGAATTCTCGAGCTTATGGCCCACGTAGGACTCAACTCCGAGCATGCCTCCCGTTATGCTCACGAATTCTCAGGCGGTCAGCGTCAGAGAATCGGTATTGCCCGTGCACTTGCAGTCAATCCCGATTTCATCGTATGTGACGAGCCCGTTTCCGCACTTGACGTGTCCATCCAGGCACAGGTTATCAACATGTTTGACGAGCTTCAGGAGAAGCTTAACCTTACATATCTCTTCATCGCTCACGACCTTCTTGTTGTGCGCCATATCAGTGACAGAATTGCAGTTATGTACCTCGGTAAGATGGTAGAGCTTGCAGATGCAGACGAAATCTGCGAAAAGCCTCTTCATCCCTACTCAAAGGCTCTTATGTCGGCAGTTCCCATGCCCGATCCCAAGATAGCCAGAGAGAATAAGAGAATTGCTCTCCAGGGCGACATTCCCAGTCCTCTTAATGCTCCCTCCGGCTGTCCCTTCAGAACCAGATGTCAGTACGCCACCGAAAAGTGTGCCGAAAGCATGCCCGAGTTCAGAGAGGTATCAAAGGGACATTTCGTAGCCTGCCACCGTTATGCAGAAATAAACGACTGATGTATTATATCCGGAAAGATCAATGCCGTCCTTTTGACGGTAGGGTAGGGTTTTCCTCCCGCATCAGAAGACTGATTCTTTTCGGACAGGGCGACCCCGCCCCTACAAAGAAAAGGACGCTTGCGTTCTCAGATTTTTGTTATTTGTGTGATGCCGAATGACGTGCAATACATTCCGCATCATCTACAGATAAATATTTTTTCGAAAGGAAGAAAAACAATGAAGAAACTTCTTGCACTTGCACTTGCTCTTGCAATGGTAATCTGCCTTGCAGCATGCGGCAAAACACCTGCAGGTAATGAAGAAACAACAGCAGCAGGCGAAGATGCTACTCCCGCAGCTTCCTCTCTTTCTGTATGTCTCTCTTCCGAGCCTGACACTCTTGACCCCGCACTCAACTCCGCTGTTGACGGCGCTACAATGTGCGCACACCTCTTTGCAGGTCTTGCAAAGTGGGCACAGGACGACGAAGGCAAGCTTGTTATCGTAGCTGACTGTGCTACTGAGCTTGTTGAAGGCGTTGCTAACGAAGACGGCACAGTTACCTACACTTACACTCTCAGAGACGGCCTTAAGTGGTCTGACGGTAAGGATCTTACCGCTGCTGACTTTGTATTTGCATGGAACCGTGCAGCTTCTCCCGCTCTTTCCGGCGACTACAACTACATGTTCGATGTAGTTAAGGGCTACGCTGAAATGTGGGAAACAAAGGAAACAGACGAAAAGGATGAAGAAGGCAACCCCGTTGTTGAATTCGTAAATCCCGATGCTAAGCTTGCTGTTGAAGCAACTGATGACAAGACAATCGTTATCACACTTAACAACGCTGTTTCTTACTGGAATGAGCTTCTTGCATTCCCCACCTACTACCCCGTACGTGAAGACGTTGTTGCAAATGAAAACTGGGCAACTGACCCCGCAACATATGTAAACAACGGTCCTTACACAATCTCTGCTTGGGAGCACAACTCAGTTATCACTCTTACAAAGAATGCTAACTATGCTGATGCTGACAAGGTTACAATGGACGAACTTAAGTTCTTCCTTTCCGACGACTCCAACAACATGCTCACCAACTTCAAGAACGGTGACTGGGCTCTTATCGATGACGTTCCCACAAACCAAATCGCTAACCTCAAGAAGGACTATGCTGATGAGTTCGTAGTTGCAGGTCAGATCGGTACATACTATGTATGCTGGAACATCAACGAAGAAATCCTTCCCGAAGGCAACACACTTGAAGGCGCTGCTGCAGAAGCTGCTAAGGCTGAAATCAGAAACGCTATCGGTCTCCTCTTCGACAGAAACTACATTGTTGAAGACGTTGCACAGGGCGGTCAGGTTCCCGCATCCTCATTCGTTGCTATGGGTATGACAAATCCCGACGGTACTGAGTTCTACAAGACAGCTAACAGCACAGAAGATAACTTCGACGGCTACTATGATGTATCCAAGGAAGCTCTTCAGGCTAACTTCGATGCTGCTATAGAAACTCTTAAGAAGTACTATACATTCGACGAAGCTACCAACAAGTTCACAAACTTCCCCAAGCTTACATACCTCTACAACACATCTGATGCTCACAAGGTTATCGGTGAATACCTTGCAGGTGCTCTTGATGCAGTAGGCATCACAATGGCACTTGAGAATCAGGAATGGAACACATTCCTTAACACAAGAAAGAACGGCGAATATTCAATCGCTCGTAACGGATGGCTCGCTGACTACAACGATCCCATCTGCTTCCTTGATATGTGGACAACAGTTTCCGGTAACAATGATATCCAGTACGGTAAGGGCGCACACGCTGACAAGGCTATCTACAACCTCGACCTCACTCCTTACGGTTATGAGACAAAGGTTGAAAACGGCACATGGGCAGAAACATATGACGTTCTTATCACTACAATCAAGGGCTGCACAGATAACGCAAAGCGTTATGAGCTTATGCACCTTGCTGAAGATATCCTTATGTCTACAGGTTGCGTAGTTCCTCTCTACTTCTACACAGACCTTTACATGGTTGACGATGCAGTAGAAGGCTTCTTCTCCAACCCCCTCGGCTACAAGTACTTTATGTATTGCACAGTTAAATAAGGTGCTTTTAGACTAACGTTCGCATAAGTCGAAAAAATAATTGTCTGCCTTGAAGGTAACCCCTTCAGGGCAGACTTTTTTTGAGGTAAGAGGTAAGAAGTAAGAGTGAAGAGTGGCCCTGTATGAAGGCTTTTTTGAGGTAAGAGGTAATAGTGAAAAGTGAATAGTGACCCTGTAGGAAGGCTTCGCCTTGATTATATTGCCCTTTCTCAATTCTTCGAATTTCGAATTTCGAATACCGAAATTGCTTGTCACTGTCCGAATTCTCATTTTTCCTTTGACTTTATTTTTTTATATGCTATAATATATTCTTGTGGATGAAAAAGGTGGTAGATTATGGCTAAAATTGGTTTTGACAACGACAAATACCTTAGAATGCAGTCAGGCTGCATCAAGGAAAGAATTGCACAGTTCGGCGGTAAGCTTTACCTGGAATTCGGCGGAAAGCTTTTTGATGATTTTCATGCTTCCCGTGTGCTTCCCGGCTTTCAGCCCGACAGTAAAATCAGAATGCTTTACGAGCTTCGCGAGCAGGCAGAAGTGGTTATTGTCATTTCAGCAGATGCAATTGAAAAGAATAAAAGAAGAGGCGACCTCGGTATTACATATGATGTTGATACCCTTCGTCTTATTGATGCCTTCAGAGAAATAGGAATCTTTGTGGGCAGTGTCTGTATTACCCAATTTGCAGAACAGCCTACAGCTATCAGCTTCCAGAAAAGATTGGAAAGTCTCGGCATTAAGGTTTACAGGCATTATCTCATTCCCGATTACCCTGCAAACGTGCCTCTCATTGTAAGTGATGACGGCTTCGGCAGAAATCAGTTTATCGAAACAGAGCGTTCACTTGTTGTGGTAACTGCTCCCGGTCCGGGATCCGGCAAAATGGCAGTGTGTCTTTCTCAGCTTTATCACGAGCATAAAAAGGGCAGAAGTGCAGGCTATGCCAAGTTTGAAACCTTCCCAATCTGGAATCTTCCCCTGAAGCACCCCGTAAACGTAGCATATGAAGCAGCAACTGCTGACCTTAATGATGTCAATATGATTGACCCCTTCCACCTTGAGGCCTATGGTGTTACAACCGTAAACTACAACCGCGATGTGGAAATTTTCCCCGTTCTCAATGCCATTCTCACTAAAATTTCAGGAGAATGTATCTATAAATCCCCCACCGATATGGGTGTAAATATGGTAGGTAACTGTATTTTTGATGACGAGGCCGTGTGTGATGCATCAAAGCAGGAGGTTATCCGCCGTTATTACGAGGCAGCCTGCTCTGCACGTCAGGGTATCGGCGATGTGGCAGTTGTTCACCGCATTGAAATGCTTATGAATCAGCTTGGCATCTCCACCGAGGACAGACCCGCTGTAGGTGCTGCCCTTAAAAAGGCAGAAGAAACAAACGATCCTGCTGCTGCAATGGAGCTTCCTGACGGAGAAATCGTTACAGGTAAGACCTCGGAGCTTTTAGGTGCTTCCTCTGCTATGATACTTAATGTTATAAAGCGCCTGGCACGTATTCCCGATGATGTGCTGCTTCTTTCCCCCTCAATTATCGAGCCTATCCAGAAGCTGAAAACAGACTCAATGGGAAGCATCAATCCCCGACTTCATGTTGATGAGGTGCTTATAGCCCTCTCAATCTGCGCAGTAGATAATCCCGTTGCAAAAAAAGCACTTGAAAAGCTTCCCGATTTACAGGGACTGGAGGCACATTCCTCTGTAATGCTGGCAAGTGTTGACGTTCAGACCTTCAAAAAGCTGGGTGTCCGCATGACCTGTGAACCACGCAGTCAGACCAAAAAGCTTTATTATAAGTAATTGTAAAACGAAGCACAATTGAGAAAGCGGCGCAAAAGCTATCCTTTTTGGCGCACAATAAAATTAAAGGACACCTGCCACAGACCAAGTGACAGATGTCCTTTGTGTTTTTTTCTCTCGATATAAATTATACAAGTGCTTGATTTTCGGCACCCTTGCAGTACCTTTGTACGGCTATCGGGTGTCGAAAATCACAAAAAGAACAGCTTTTGTCCTCTTTCTCGTGCTAAGACGCGCTGACATCAGACCTTGTTAAGTTAGTTTTTCCCGACACAGATGTTTTACAACATCTCTTTCCGATAAATCCTCACATTTCCCCCGTCTGCATCCGTTTATCTGCGGATAAGCAGCGCATACGTGCAAAATCTGAGAATTTCTCGTCAAACGGGTGCTTTAATATGTGAATACGAAGTAAAAAATTAAGGGTACCAACCGATTTGGCTGATACCCTATTTTATGTAATGTCGGATTTTAGTTTTCTCCGAAATCCGAATTCAGAAATCCGAATTTGCTTGTCACTGTTGCGAATTTCAATAACATGAGCAACCGTTAGTGTTTTCATACACTCTGCCGTGTTTTCTTCCCCAGTCGGCAACGGCTTTTTTTGCTGCCATTACTGCCATTGCGCCAAGATACAATTTCTCACGGGGAAGGTCATTTTTTGTGTTGTAAAACACAACATTATTGGTCACCTGCATAATATCCTCTGCAGTGTGGTATTTTATCATACGGCAGATGGTTTCACCGCAATCCTCTAAACAGGGGTCATCGGAGCAGTTAAACTGAGCCTCTGCCACCTCACCGTCCTCGAATTTTACGGTAACCTCAATAAATTCCTCTGTATCCTGAGGAGCAATTCTTCCGAAGCCTGTATTTTCCATATTAAACATTGAATCTGAAGAGAACGATATCGCCGTCCTGCATCACATATTCCTTTCCTTCGCTTCGTACAAGTCCCTTTTCCTTTGCAGCAGTCATAGAGCCGTTAGCCATAAGGTCGTCAAAGGAAATAACCTCTGCACGGATGAAGCCTCTTTCAAAGTCGGAGTGAATTTTACCTGCTGCCTGAGGAGCCTTTGTACCCTTTGTGATGGTCCATGCTCTTACCTCGGGCTTGCCTGCGGTAAGATATGACATAAGACCTAAAAGGTCATAGCTCTTCTGGATAAGTCTGTCAAGACCGCCCTTTTCAACACCGATTTCGGCTAAGAACATTTCCTTTTCCTCTCCCTCAAGCTCTGCAATCTGTGCCTCAAGCTCTGCGCAGATGGGAAGCACCTCGCTGCCCTCTGCAGCTGCAATTTCCTTAACCTTGTTGAAGTATTTGTTAGCGTTGATATCGCCTGAGAAATCATCCTCGCTCATATTGCAGGCATAAATTACGGGCTTTGATGAGAGAAGCGCAACGGAAGCCATTAATTCTCTCTGATCGTCAGTCATCTGGACAGCACGGGCATTTACCGCGTTGTCAAGCTGCTCCTTTAAGTAGTTGAAGAACTGTACATCCCCTGCAAGTGACTTGTCCCCCTTCATAGCCTTTGTGTCGCGGTCAATTCTTCTCTGAAGAATTTCTGTGTCCGAGAGAATAAGCTCAAGGTTAATGGTTTCAATATCTCTTACGGGGTCAATTTCGCCGTCAACGTGCATAATATCATCATTTTCAAAGCAGCGTACAACGTGAATAATCGCGTCAACCTCTCTGATGTGAGAAAGGAACTTGTTGCCCAGTCCCTCACCCTTTGATGCACCCTTTACAAGACCTGCAATGTCAACAAATTCAATTGTTGCAGGTGTAATTTTGTCAGGATCGTACATCTGAGCTAATTTGTCAATTCTGTAATCGGGAACACTTACAACACCCACATTGGGCTCAATGGTGCAGAATGCGTAGTTTGCTGCCTGTGCCCCTGCATTTGTAAGTGCATTGAAAAGTGTGCTTTTTCCTACATTTGGTAATCCTACTATACCGAGTTTCATATATTTTATTCTCCTTTATAAGCTGTATCATCAATACGGAAATATTTCATAATTTCTCTGAATTTGTCCTGAGCCGAAAGGCAGGTATCTGTGAGATAACCCTTTTCTCTTTGCCATTCCTTAAGTCCGCGGTAATAGAAGAGTTTATGCTGTTCGTCAATTATAAACGGTATTATATTATTTTTCAAGCATTCTTTCAATATAATAAGTCTTCCTACTCTTCCGTTGCCGTCCTGAAAGGGGTGAATTCTCTCAAGCTGTACGTGAAAGCTGATAATATCCTCAAGAGTAATTTCCTTTTTTTTATTATACTGATCTAATAAAAGTTTCATTTCTTTGCTGACATTTTCAGGTTCTGTGGTATTCATTCCGCCTACCTCATTGGGCAGCTTCTTATATTCGCCGACATTGAACCAATCCTTTGAGGAATCGCTGGTGCCGTTTTTCAGCAGAAAATGCAGATGTTTTATATATTTTTCAGAAAGACTGCGGTGTGCGGTGTCAATAATATAATCTATACATCTGAAATGATTTGTTGTTTCAACGATATCGTCAACATTGATGCTTTGGTCGGTTATTCCTATTGTATTGGTCTCAAAAATAAAGCGTGTCTGCTCGTGAGAAAGACGGCTTCCTTCAATATGATTTGAATTATATGTGAGATCAATTTGTAGTCTGTGGTATATGCCGCCTGAAAGACGGGAGCTTTTTTGATCCTTCAGAATATGCAGAAGCGTTTTGTTGTCATCTGAAGCTGCATTACTTCGAATCGGCTTTTCTGCATTTTCAGGTATGCTCCAGGTTTTTCCCGTAAGAAAAGCACCGGGGATTTTCCCGTCAGCACAATACTTTCTGACATTTCTGTCGCTCATATTCCACAGCTTTGCTATTTGTGCAACAGATAGATACTTCATCAGCTTTCTCCTTTTTTATTGTAGGTGGATTATATCATATTATCGGAAAAAAATCAATAAATAAAATACAATAAAACTCCGTGTTTTTTCCGATAGCGGAAATTTTGGTTAGGTACATCACCTTTCAAAAAGCATATATATTTTTACTTGCTGTAATTTAATTATTGACAATATTTTCATTTAAGCTATAATTTAAATTATAATAATACATAAAAAGTGAGGAAAAAATTATGGCTAAAAAACTCGGCGGCGTATTTACTGCGCTCTTAACTCCGTTTACCGCAGACGGCTCAGTTGATTACAATGCTCTCAGTAAGCTTGTCCGCTACAATCTTGATAAGGGTGTATCAGGCTTCTATGTAGGCGGCTCAACCTCAGAGGCATTTCTTCTTACATCTGATGAAAGAAAGAATATTCTTGAAACAGTCTGTGAGGAAAACAACGGTGAAGGCTCAATCATTGCCCACATCGGCTGCATCGGTGAAAACCATGCGCTTGACCTTGCAAAGCATGCAAAATCAATGAATGTTGATGCAGTAAGCTCCGTGCCTCCCTTCTATTACGGCTTCTCATATGACGAAATCAGAAACTACTACTTTGATATTGCAGATGTAGGTGTACCCGTTATTATCTACAACTTTGTAGCTGCAGGCGGTGCAAAGCTCTCAACTGAAAATTTCAGAGATTTCCTTTCCGACAAGAGATTCATCGGTGTTAAGCACACAAGCTCCGACTTCTTTATGCTTGAAAGACTGAAGGCATTCCGTGAGGATGCTGTTGTATTCAACGGCTTTGACGAAATGTTTATTTCAGGTCTTGCTGCAGGTGCAGATGGCGGTATCGGCTCAACCTACAACTTTATGGCTGAAAAGTTCATAAACATCGAAAAGCTCTTCCGTGAGAATAAGATAGCTGAAGCTTTCGAGGAGCAGAGAAAGGCCAATAACATCATTGAGGTTCTCTGTAAGTTCGGTGTTATGCCCTCTGAAAAGTTCCTTTGTAAGTACCTTGGTATTGACCTTGGTAACTGCCGCAAGCCCTTCAGAACTCTTACCACAGAGCAGGAAGATATACTTATAAAGGTTTACAACGAAAATCTGTAAAATCATCCGAATTTTCATAGGTGTGCAACATTTTGTTAACATTTGACCTGCAAAATACCGAAATGTACGGCATTTATCCTACACGTGTCTTAAAATAAATAGTTATACATCTTATTGCTGCCTCAATGTTTGCAATATTTTGTTATATATGTAAACATTGTAAAAAACGGAAAAAAACACTTGAAAATATCTTTTCGCTTTGGTATTATAATAGCGTAAAAGTATTCTTAGGAATATTATACAAATTTACAATGAAAGTGAGGTTGGAATAATGGAAAAGGCAATTGCAATTCTTGAATACCTTGTAGCATGGTTCAAGAAGTTCGTTACTATGTTTGCAGACGCTCTTGGTATTGATCTTGGCGGTGATGTAACAACTACAGCTGCAGCTGAATAATTCATCAGTGAATTTTGAATCAAAAATTATTAAATAATGAAAAGAGGTGCACTAAGATGTTTGAAACACTCGATAAGATCATCGCTTTTATTAAGGAGCTTGTAGCTAATTTTACAAAGTTCATCGATGGTCTCAAGAATAAGGATATCGTTTTTGAGAAGCCCGTTATCTAATAATGTTTTAAATTGCAAACTTTATTTAATTTTTTTTATCATATTGTAAAGTGAGGTGCAATATAAATGGATGCATTCAAGGCTTTTATCGAATGGTTAAAGTATTTATTCGCAGAGGTTCTTAAGCTTGTAGCTGAGTTCGGCGAGTTAATGCCTTCTGACGAAACAACAACAGCATAAGCTGAATTTAATTTATATCTTTTAATATTATATGTTATTTTTATGAAAAGAGGTGCAATATAATGGATTCTGCATTATTCAACAAGATTCTTGATTTCATCGTGAAGGCTATTGAAACTATCGTAGCTATTTTCTCAAGCCTTAAGGAAGTTCCCGGATACGAAAATCCTGACTACTATCCCGAAGCTTAATAATCAGTAATTTTATACGATTATGCATAATTAAAAAGGGGTTCCCGAAGAGGGGACCCTTTTTTGCGCCCTTCTGAAAGATTTTCACAAATCACCGTCTTTTACGCACATAAAATAAAAAAGCTCAACTGCCACAGACCGAAAATATATATTTTTCCTACAGTCAGCCTCGAGAAAAATGAGTTATGTGCTTGATTTTTGGCATCCTTGCAGTACCTTTGTACAGCTATCGGATACCAAAAATCAAAAATACGGCAATTTCTGAAAATCTTTCTAAAAAACCGCAGGAGTCTGAAGTTAGTTTATTTTCAGCACTACAGGGAAGTGACATATATTTCCGCTAAATGCCCATATTTCGCACGTCTGTATCCGCATTTCTGCGGAAATACGGCACCTCCACATAAAATATGAACATTTCCCGTCAAACGGGTAGGATTGTTTTCAATTATAAAAATGATGATTTGTTCTCAAAATCAAATTTTCTTTTATTCGGTGGGTTGAAATAACACTTGCTGTTTTGATATATTATGTTAAAATAAAATAAAAAACGGAAAAAATTAATGGAAAATAAGCTTTACGATAAAAATACGGATATCTGGTGTGAGCTGAAAAATGAAGTCCGCCCCATTGTACTTTACGGTACGGGTAACGGTGCTGACCGCATAATAGATATTCTTGAAAAAGAAAATATAAAAATCAGCGGTATTTTTTCAAGCTCCGCCTTTGTACGCGACCGCTTTTTCAGAGGCTATAAGGTTGAAACCTTTGAAGCATTAAAGGAGCGTTTTCCTGATATGCGAGTGCTTATGAGCTTCGGCTCTGCCCGTTGTGAGGTGCTGGAAAATGTCAGAAGCATTGCTCTGACCAACGAAATCTCCGCCCCCGATGTGCCGGTTTTCGGGGACAATGTGTTCACCTGGGATTTTTATAACGCTCACAAGGATGAGCTTTTCCGTGTGTATGAAAGCCTTTCTGACGACATAAGCCGTGATACCTTCAGAAAGCTTGTTGAATTCAAACTAACGGGGAAAATTGAAAACCTTTTTGCCTGCGAATATGATAACAGAGATTTATTTAATTTAACTGAAAACTGTACCTATATTGATTTCGGTGCATATAACGGGGACACGGCACTGCAATTTTATGAAAAATTCCCCCGTTCCCGTATTATTGCCGTTGAGCCTGATAAAAGAAACTTCCGTAAGCTTCTCGAAAACACCGCTCATATTGAAAATATTTCTTATTACAATGCTCTTGTGTCCCACGTGGACGGTAGTGTGTATCTTGATAATAATAAGGGCAGAGGCGCCCACGAAAGCGGCAAGGGTAGCCTTGAAGCCGAAGCAATAACAGTTGACAGTCTTGTAAAAAAAGAAAAGCTGACTCCGGACAGTCAGCTTGTGATAAAATTTGATGTTGAGGGTAATGAGCTGAAGGCTCTCACGGGCGCAGAAGCTACCATTAAGAATTTTGCTCCCGTTCTGGTTGTTGCCTGCTATCACAGAAGTGAGGACTATTTCACACTTCCGCTTAAAATTCTGGAAATGAATCCCGTTTATAAGGTATATATGCGTCACTACAAAGGTATCCCTGCCTGGGAAACAGACTTTATATTTATCCCCTTTGAAAAATTCAATTAAAAGCGTAGGGGAGGGGTTTCCCCCTCCCGAGATAAAATCACCCGAATAACTTTGCTTTTCCGTCCTCGAATTTAAGTGAAAATTCCCCGAAGGATTTTGAAAAATCACTCGCCTTGAAGGAAATGCTTTTTGCAAGCTCCGTTAAATCTGCTGTGTCAGACTTTACATACACGGAAAGGGTAAAGCTGTCTTCAATATCCTTGCTGCAGAAAATAGGCTCATCCAGTACAATTCTGAAGTCCTCTGCCGTACTTAAAATTTCATTTTCATCTGCGGTGAATTCTGAAATTTCATATGTATAGGGAGAAAATTTTCCTGCCGTGCATATAAGGGAGAATTCTGCTTTTTTCCAGCCCCTTGTTTTCAGTCCCTCGGACTTCAGGTATTCATCATTTTCAAGGTCTTGTGTTATTGATACCGAATCAAAAACAAACTCAGGTGCCTTTACTGCCTGATAGATGAATACAACGGGTATTGACAGCACAAGACATAAAATGAGAACATATATTACGGTACTGCCGCCTTTAAAAATTGATATTATTGCTTTTTCCAAAATCTTAAACCTCGCAGAAAATACTGACACCATTTTACCATATACAGGCAGTATCGTCAAGTTAACAAAATATCCATTGAAATAAGTTCAGGTATAACATATAATAATTATTATATAACATTATATATAACGGAGAATCCGATGAGAAAAATTATTTCAGCATTACTTGCCATTTTAATATTCAGCCTTGCTCTTTCTTCCTGCACAAAAGCAGATACCCCCGTTTATCCCATAACCGTAAACGGAACGCCCATTGATTCGGAGATTTTCTCTTATTTTCTTGACAGTGTGTGGAATAATGCGACTGCCGACGGCACAAAGGACGGCAGAATTACGGAAGCTACTCATATGTGTATAAGGTATGTTGCCGTTAATTCCACCTTTGTATCCTCCGGACTGACACTCACCGATGCCGAAAAGGTAGCCATTTCCGACAATGCTAATGTGCTGTGGAATATGTTCGGTGCATATTACGAAAAAATAGGTGTAACAAAGCAGACCTACCTTAAAATAAAGACCTATGAAGCATATATTGAAAAGCTTCGCACAGCATTTTTTGATAAGGGCGGAACAGATGAAATTTCCGATGCCGTTTTAAGAGGTGTGCTTGTTGAAAATTATGCGGCCTTCAGGTATATCCGCACTCCGCTTACGGATGTTGACGTATACGGAAATGAAAAGCCCCTTGATGACAGTGAAATAGCAAAGCTCAATACAGTTTTCAATAAGGCAGCAAGCTCTGTTCAGGCTTCTCTTAATATTGACAGAGCCTATACTGATATAGCCACAGACTTTCCTCTGAGTGAGCGCACCTATGAAACCAGGGTGATTGACAAAAACGACCACGAGTTTTCCCTTGCCATCTTTAATACCGTAAAGGAGCTTGAGGATAATGCGGTTAAGATTTTTCAATATGATGAATATGTTTATCTTGTGCAGAAGGTAAATATTCTTAATGATGCTGCAATTTTTACAGATCTTCGCTCAGAATGTCTTAAGCTTATCAGTGAAGAGCCCCTGCAGTCAAAAATCAATGTTATGTGTAATGCATATCAGTCTGTAAGAGATACAACACTTGTAAAAAATATATATGAAAAGGTGGCAGAAAGCAGATGAATAACCCCGTAGTAAATGCAATTCTCCAAAGAAGAACAATCCGTGAGTATAAGGATACTCCCCTCAGCCGTGAAACCCTCGGGACACTTTTAGACTGTGCTATGTGGGCACCCAGCGGAAGAAATTCACAGCCCTGCCACATAAGAGTAATAAAGGACAAGAGACTTCTTGAGGCTCTCGATACCGATTTCTGGGCGAAGGTTGGCAGAGGTACTCCCGCCTATACAAAGAGTGAAGTAAATCCCGTTTATCAGAGTGCTCCTGCACTCTTTTTAATCTATGCGCCCACAGAGGATGCAATGAATTCCGGTATTGCCGTCCAGAATATCGCAATAGCTGCTGAAGGTCTGGGACTTGGTTCCTGTATAATTGCAAGTGTGGGCTCACTTCTTAAAGCGGAAGAGGGAAAGAAGTGGAAGAAAATTGTTGATATTCCCGAGGATTTCATTTTCCAGATTGCAATAGCAGTAGGTGAAAAGGATGAAAATCCCGAGCCCAAGGAAAGACATCCCGAAAATTTCAGAATAGTAGAGGATAAGGATTGTGAAGCCATTTAAGTTTTTTGTTATAACAGATACACATTATTTTTCCGAAAAGCTCCCGGCATATGGGGAAGCTTACGATGAGTTTATGTCAGGGGAGCAGAAGTGCTTTGCCGAAACTGCCGCAATAAACAAGGCTGCATTCCGTTTCCTTGAAGAATCGAAGGATGCCGATACTCTTCTTATTGCAGGGGACTTGAGCTTCAACGGTGAAAAGGAAAGTCACCTTGAATTTATAGGACTTCTGAAGGAATTAAAGGCAAGCGGTAAGAAAATTTATGTAATCACTGCAGGTCATGACTTTAATGATCATCCCTTTGCCTTTGATGATACGGGCAGAATCACTCCCGAGGGAACAAAAAGGGAGGAGCTTTTTGACCTTTATTATGATTATGGCTTCTCTGAGGCTTTAAGTGTACATAAGGAGTCCCTTTCATATGTTGCGGAAATCTCCGAGGATGTGTGGCTTTTTGCTCTTAATAATGACGGTGATGAGGAGCATCATCACACCTACACCCCCTCACAGATGGCTTGGCTTGATGAAATGATGACAAAGGGAAGAGAAGAGGGCAAAATTATGCTTGTGATGAATCACTATCCGCTCCTTCCTGCATGCCCCATATTCAGCCTTATCGGTGATGCGGTAATGCCGGGTGCTGATGCCGTAACAACCCTTTTTGCAGACAGCGGTGTACATCTCGGCTTTACGGGACATATGCACAATCAGAGCATTAAGTGCAAAACCACCGAAAAGGGCAATAAATTCTGGGATGTATGCACGGGCTCTCTTATAGGCTGTCCCGCATTTATGCGCCTTGTGGAAATAAAGGATAAGAATACAGTTGACATAAGCTCAATTCCCGTGCCTGATTTCAATTGGGATAAGGGCGGACTTTCACCTGAAGAGTATCTTCAGCGGCAGTTCGATATGATGATAAACAATTATCTTGACTGTATGGTAAATGACCCCGGCAGACTTATGGGTAAATTAAGACTTCCCGACAAGGACATAATAAAAAAGCTTCTTCCTGCTTTCGGCAATTTCGTGAACCGTGCTACTCTGGGTTCTGTTTGCCGACTGTTCCTGGTAAAATGCCCGAAGGAAGTAAAAAACAGACCGCTTAAAGGTTTTATGCTTGAAATTGTCAGAAATATATTTACCGGTAATGCACCCTATACGGAGGACACTTCCGAATATAAAGCATTTATGGGTGTGCTTTCACGCTTTGCCCCCATTCTCTTTATTGTAAAGAAAAAGGTGAAGGTTAAGGGTAAGCCTCTTGACATAAAGAAAATGCTGAAAGAGTGCCTGGGCAATTACGGCGTTGACGAATATAATACAACCCTTACTCTTGAATAAACAGAAGATTTTATATCTGATATATTTTTGTAATTTTTCTCCATCAAATTATATAAAATTGATTTATGGTTCTGATTAATTTGGTTAATATTTCATAATCTTGGTAACAATTGTTACAAAAGACTTGATTTTTATTACAACAGGTGGTATATTTCTTCCTGCGTTCAGTAATAACGCACAAATTCAGAATATTTTATTTGGAGGAAATAACCATGAAAAAGTTATTCGCTGTAATTTTAACTCTTACTCTTGTTGCTTGCGTATTCGCTGCTTGCGGCACAACAACAGAAGAAACAACTGCTGCTGCAGACGAAACAACTGTTGCTGTTGAAGAGACAACTGAGGCTGTTGAAGAGACAACTGAAGCTGCTGACGAGACAACTGAAGCTGTTGAAGAGACAACTGAAGCTGCTGCATAAGCAGAAATTAAGTAAGCTGAAAAATCAGACACTTGCACGGACAGACGGCGTATCTGTCCGTGTTTGTTTTTTCTGTTAAGAAAAAAACTCTTCACTCTTCACTCTTCACTCTTCACTCTTCACTTTCTACTCTCTACTCTCTACTCTGTACTCCTCATTCCGTACTCTTATTATAAAAACTAATGCATAATATCACAACCTTGCATATTGTATAAAAGATGAATATATGCAGAATATTGTGAATAAAATGTATAAATATAGGGCAAAGTTGCATAAATGTTGTATAAATAATCATATTTTCAAGGTAAAAATACACAAACTTCAAATATTTATGCAAAACCTCTTGCATTTTAATGAATATGGTGGTATATTCTACCTCGCAATCAAATTATTACAAATTATCGGAGGACAAAACAATGAAAAAATTAATTGCAATTCTTTTAACTCTCGTTCTTGTTGTATGCGCATTCGCTTCCTGCGGCGGCACAACAGAAGAAACCACAGCACCTGCAGGTGATGAAACAACAGCTGCTGCAGACGAAACAACAGCTGCTGCAGACGAAACAACCGACACTCTTAAGGTTATTGACATCGCTCTTACAAGTGAAGAATACGGCTTTGCTGTAACAAAGGGCAACAAAGAGCTTCTTGACCAGCTCAACGACTTCCTTGCAAAAATTGAGGCAGACGGCACTTATGATGCTATCATGAATAAGTATTTCGGTGACGGCAAGCCCGAAGGCGTTCTTATTGCAGACACAACAGTCGGTGCAAAGGACAATCAGATCATTGTTGCTACAAACGCAGCATTCCCTCCCTTTGAGTATGTTGAAGGTGACAGCTACTACGGTGTAGAAATCGAAATTATGGATCTCTTTGCAAAGGAAATCGGCAAGAATCTTGCTATCAACGATATGGAATTTGACTCCGTATGTACAGCTGTAGCAGAAGGTACCTGCGATATCGGTGCATCAGGTCTTACAATTACCGAAACAAGAAAGGAAATCCTTGATTTCACAACTCCTTACTACAATGCATCACAGAAGCTTATTGCTGCAGCAGACGACACTGCATTTGATGCTTGTGAGACAGCAGAAGACTGCGAAGCAGTTCTCAAGGGTCTCGCTGAAGGCACAAAGATCGGCTTCCAGACAGGTACAACAGGTGCTTACTACATTGACGGCGATGCAGACTGGGGCTTTGAAGGCTATGCAAACCTTGAAGGTGTAGGCTATACATCAGGTGCATTCGCAGTTCAGGATATCATCAACGGCAATGTTTCCTATGTTATCATTGACGAAGCTCCCGCAAAGAACCTTGTTGCAGGTGTAAACGGCTGATAAAGTTTACCGTTTTCAACCCCGCCTTAATGACGGGGTTGTGTTTTTTAGGATAGAAAGAAGAAAGGGCACCTCAGGGTGCAAATCACAGCTATGCTTAATAATTTTTCCGTTAAATGGGACAAATTCCTTGTGAATTTCATTGATAAGGGCGGCTATAAGCAGGTGCTTGACGGTCTCGGCAATACCATAGAGGTTGCCATAATCGGTCTTATTATCGGTATGGTTATCGGTACTGTTATTGCAATTATCAATGTTATGCCCAAATATCCCGTTCTGCCTTATAAGCTGCAGAATATGTATGACCGCTTCCTCGACAAATTCCCCAAAAAGCCCCTTTTAAGAGTTATTACACTTTATTATGTGTTTTATGCTGTAATGTGGGTGCTTCAGCGAATTCCCCTTATTCTTGATAAAATCTGTACACTTTATGTAGCTCTTTTCAGAGGTACTCCTGTTATGGTACAGCTGCTTCTCGGTTACTTTGTGCTTTTCCCCTCACTTGGTATGAAAATCACAGCCCTTAATGCAAGTATCATAATCTTCGGTCTCAATTCCGGTGCATATGTTTCCGAAATTATGCGCGGCGGTATCAATTCCGTTGACGGCGGACAGCTTGAGGCTGCACGTGCCGTGGGCTTCTCGTATTCCGCAAGTATGCTGAAAATTGTTGTTCCTCAGGCAATAAAGAACATCCTGCCCACTCTCGGCAATGAATTTATTGCACTTATAAAGGAAACCTCAATCATCGGTTATGCAGGTGCATTAGACCTTGTTTATGCATTCAAGCAGATCGGTACCAGCTCCTACGAATATACCGTACCTTATATCGTTCTTTCGGTTATTTACATTGTTCTTGTTGTATTTATAACAATTCTTCTCAAAATTATGGAAAGGTGGTTGGCTAAGAGTGATAGACGTCGTTAATCTTCATAAAAGCTTTGGTAAAAACGAAGTATTAAAGGGCATTACAACCACTATTGAGGAAGGCGAAAAGGTTGTTATTATCGGTGCCTCGGGCAGCGGTAAAAGTACCTTCCTTCGTTGCCTTAACTGTATGGAGGATCCCACAGGCGGCTCAATTTTCTTTGAGGGTGAGGATATCGCAAATATCCACGTTGATATAAACCGTCACCGTGAGAAAATCGGTATGGTTTTCCAGCAGTTCAACCTTTTCAATAATAAGAATGTTCTTGATAATGTAATGCTGGCGCCCTATTCTCTGGGCAAAAAGAAGCTGAAGGAGCTTAAAAAGGACCCTGAATACAAGGGACCTCAGAATGCAAAGGAATTAAAGGCTCAGTGTAAGGAAAATGCAATGAAGCTCTTAAAGCGTGTAGGACTTGAGGAAAAGGCACAGGCTTATCCCTCAACCCTTTCGGGCGGTCAGAAGCAGAGAGTTGCCATTGCCCGTGCACTTGCAATGAACCCCAAGGTTATTCTTTTCGATGAGCCTACATCTGCTCTTGACCCTGAAATGGTAGGCGAGGTTTTAGAGCTTATGAAGGAGCTTGCAGACGAGGGTATGACAATGGTTATTGTTACCCACGAAATGGGATTTGCAAGAGAGGTCGGTACAAGAGTTATCTTTATTGATCAGGGTAAAATTGCAGAGGAGGGAGCTCCAGAGGAATTCTTCGGAAATCCCAAATGCCCCGCACTCAAGGATTTCTTGTCAAAGGTTTTATAAGCAATACAGCTGTCTGCAGGAAAATTTCTCTTGCAGACAGTTTATGTTTTCTTTTTTTCTTATTATGAATTTATCTTGGTATCAGCATTGTTGATGTTTTACAACAAATGTGACATAAATATGTTATTTGTGTAAAAAATGCAAGGTGCGGCAACAAATATGTGTTTTTCTATTGTGTTGTATTCCTTATTATGATATGATAACAGTGAATAAATACACAGATTTGAAAGAGAGGTGCTACAGTATATGCCTATGTTTGATTTTTCAATAGATGATATCCTTGCTTTAATTGAAAAGTTCCTCGATGCAATAAAGAAGGCTTTTGCATGGCTCGGCATTCTTGTTCTTCCTGAGGAAGAAACAACAGCAGCTTAATTTGCGCGTAATGTGTGTTTTTACAGTTATAATGAAAAGAGAGGTGTTTTTTGATGTTCGGACGTAATGATTTGGAAATAGATTTCTCATTCTCAATTCAGGATTGGCTTGATGTTTTCAGACAGTTTTTTAATGTTTTTGTTGATTTCTTTGCAGCTTTAGGCATAAAGCTTTTTGCAGATCCCGAAGAAGAAACAACATCAGCTAACTGATCAGTTTGATTCAGTTTCTTAACATTTCAGAAAAAAGAGATGCCTGACAAAAAAAGGGTTATTAGAGGCTTTATTGACATTCATCACAGACTTTTTAGCAGTCCTTGGTATTTCTTGAGATGATAAGACTACCTTTGATGAGCTTTGCGACATTCTCGGTATTCTTGTTAAGGACGATGGTGCTACAGAATAATTGTTAAATTAAGAGGTGAAAAAAATGTCATCATTCGATTTTAGTGCTCTTTTGAGAATTTTTACCTCATTCTTTGAGGCTTTAATGAACCTTTTTGCTAAGCTCGGCTTTGATCCTGCTAAGGATGCAGAGGGCGATGACGCAGCAAAGGCTTAAATCAATCCGATATGTGCAAGTAACCTTGCATAAGAAAAACCGACAGTTCCGGCTGTCGGTTTTCTTTTTTTTCTGTCTTAATTTACCGTTGTACGGCTTTCAAGGAAATTGCTCCCTGTATGCTTTGTATTCCGTATTCTGCTGATTGTTTCACGCCAGTCTTTTTCGGCTTTTTCCTCAGCCTCTTGAATTTTACGGTATTTCTCAAAAAGATTGATAGCCATTGGGCAGGAGCCTCCGTCAATTTTTTCACAGTTCTCGGATATGTACTGAAGAGCGCTGCTGCGGTTCTTGAAGGCTGTGGTCATACAGGTCCCTTCAACGAAGCCCTCGCAGCACAGAAGATTTTTTGTTTCATGCTTAAAAAACGGGCACTGAATGCCTGCTGATACCGAATAATTCATTTTTTTTCTACCTCCGTAAATTTTCTTCTGAGCCTTAGTCTGTCCCATTAATGGTACATAAATTATTGTATCATCAAAGAGAAGCGAGTGTCGCTGCCGTCACACCGCACGGCGAGCCTTTGTCCGTATTTTTCTCTTTCGACAAATTTCACTTTTTTGCGAAAAAATATTTGACAAGTACAGAAAAATGTATTATACTCTAATAAAACAATAAAAAAATACAGAAAACTGTACTGCAAGAATATAATAGTACAGAATTCTGTATTTGTCAAGGGCTTTTTATGCATTTTTTGTAAGAGAGGGAGAAATATGGAGACCTATGATATAATAAAACAGCTGTGCGATGAAAACGGAATAAAGCTGTCGGTCCTTGCATCGGGGATAGGTGTCAGGAATTCAGTATTTACTGAGCTTAAAATGGGCAGAACAAAAAAACTGTCCGTTTCAACACTTACTAAAATTGCCGATTATTTTGAGGTTCCCTTAAGCCTTCTTACGGGGGAGGATACGGGAACAGATGAAAAACAGAACGAGCTGTTCAGAAAAAGAAAGCTGCTTTTCGACTTGTCAAAGAAGGCGAGCGAGGAGGACCTGGATAAAATTCTTCGGATTGTTGATGCACTTGTTGGCGAATAAGGAAAGGTCTCACAAATCACCGTCTTTGACGCACAAAAAGATAACGGATTTCTGCCACAATTCTATTTGCAGAAATTATTAATTCTGTACCTCGTTGAAAATCAGCAAGTGCTTTGTTTTCGGCTCTTTGCGGTACCGGCGTACAGCTTGCAGAGCCGAAAACAACAAATACGGTAATTTCTGCCCCCTTTCCGGTTCTCTGTCAAACTTTCATCAGACTTTATTAAGTTAGTTTTATCCTGCACAAAATGCAGATAGCATATATTTCCGTTAAATGCCCATATTTCCCCTGTCTGCAACCGCTTATCTGCGGATAATCGGCGCATACAGACAAAATATGAACATTTTACGTCAAACGGTTAATGCAGAGTAATATAATTGTATTTGTTTTGAAATTAAAGGAGAGTAAATGAAAGAAAATATTTTTGTAAGGACAATTCCTATGCCGATGTCTGTGCGAGCCTTTACAATTCCCGATGCATCGGGAGATTATAATGTATATATCAATGAAGCCTTGTCGCCTGAGCAACAGCTGAAAAGCTTTGAGCACGAAACCAGGCATATCAGAAATGACGATTTCTTTCGTGATGAAACTGCCGTTATGATTGAAAACAGAATGAAAAAACTGCCGGAGGATTAATCTCCGACAGCTGCTGCTTAATATTTGATTTTTGCTACGGCTTTTCTTGTTTTGATGCCCTTTCCGTCGGGAGCAATCATAGGCTTGTGTGCTTCACCGGGGAAGATAACAACGAAAATGCCCTCAGTAAGGTCTGCTCTTGAGAACTTATCGGTATTGCCGAAGAACGCGATATCGTCGGTCTCAAGGCGGTCATTTGTAACCTCAAGAATTTTCTCATCGCAGATATCGATATATTCCTCACCCTTCAGCACATACTGAATATCAATATACTTTTTGTGTGACTCGAAAAGACATTCGTCAATGTTCTTGTTTACATATTCACCGAGATTGATGAAGATGTTTTCGCCGTCAACGGTGATTCTCTCATCGGGAGTGCTGTCATCAATCTTGCTGAGAGCCTCAAAGGCTTCTTTGAAAGAGGGATGAAGGTCGTAATACTTGTGCGCATTTTTAATTGAATCAATTATCATAATGAAAAATCCTTTCATAAAAAATTTTCAAAGGGGATAAAAATGGAAAATAAATCCTGCTGCTTTACGGGACACAGAGATATCAGGCCTGAAAAAGTGCCTTTAATCAAAGAGAAATTAAGAGAAATTCTCACAGAATATATTGAAAAGGGCTTTACGGATTTTTATAACGGGGGAGCGTACGGCTTCGATATGCTGTCTGCAGAAACGGTTATTGAATTAAAGGAAAATTATCCTTATATAAGGCTTCATATTATTATTCCCTGTGCAGATCATACGAAGCCCTGGAATACGGAAAGTGTATCACGTTTTGAAAAAATCACAGCCCTGGCAGACGAGGTAAAGTGTCTGTCGCCATATTACTTCAACGGCTGTATGCAGATAAGAAACCGTTATATGGTGGATAATTCTTCCCATTGTATTGCATATGTTACCAATACATCAGGGGGCTCTGCCGGAACCGTAAAATATGCCGAAAAGCAGGGAAAAGAGGTAGTTAATATTTTTGATATGATTTAAGTTACAGCAAATCCGAAATCCGAATTAATCTTATTCTTTGAATTGGCTTCTGAAAAGGGCGGCATATTTTCCGTCAAGCTTCATCAGCTCCTCGTGTGTGCCTGTCTCCAGAATCCTTCCTTTTTCCATATAAAGAATCTTATCAGAGCCTAAAACCGTGGAAAGACGGTGAGCAACAATGAAGCTTGTTTTACCCTGCATAAGGGTGGAAAAAGCCTTTTGTACCTTTATTTCTGTTCTTGTATCTATAGAAGAGGTAGCTTCGTCAAGAATAAGTATTTTCGGGTTACATAACATTACTCTTGTAATGGAAAGAAGCTGCTTCTGACCCTGGGATAAGCTGCCACCGTCCTCGCCGATTACAGTATCAAGACCATCGGGAAGCCTTTTAATAAACGAATATGAGTGGGAGAGCTTTGCCGCCGCGATGATTTCTTCATCCGTGGCATCGGGCTTTCCCATTTTTATATTGTCTCGGACAGTACCAGGCATCATCCATGTGTCCTGAAGCACCATTCCGAAGGTATTTCTGAGACTCTCTCTTGTGATATCACGTATATCTGCACCGTCAACAGAAATACTGCCCGAATTTACATCATAAAACCGCATAAGCAGATTTATAAAGGTTGTCTTACCGCAGCCGGTAGGACCTACAATTGCTATTTTTTCACCGCTTTTTACGGAAAGATTGAAATTCTCAATAAGAGGTCTTTCAGGTGTATATGAGAAAAATACATCCTTAATTTCCATTATACCCTCTGAATCTGTTTTTATAAGTGCATTTTTACAGTCGGGGATTTCTTCATTTTCGTTAAGAAGCTCAATAACACGTGCAGCACAAGCGAGTGCATTCTGTAATTCCGTTACAACCCCCGAAATTTCATTGAAGGGCTTAGTGTACTGATTGGCATAGGATAAAAGGCAGGTAAGCACACCTACAGTTATACCTGTACCCGATATAACCGCTGCCGCACCCGTGAAGGCTACTGCCGCATAGACTACCGCATTTACAAAGCGGGTAGAGGGATTTGTGATAGAGGAATAGAAAATTGCCTTTAAGGAAACCTTTCCGAGAGTGTCGTTTACCTTTTCGAATTTATCAAGGAAATTACTTTCCTGTCTGAAGGCTTTGACGGTTTTCAGGTTGCTTATGGTTTCATCAATAATTGCAGTCCCGGCTGCTCGTACTTTTGACTGCTCCGAGAAGAAGTTGTAGGTATGCTTTGCAATAAATTTTGCAACAAACAGGGAAACCGGGGTAAGGGCTGCTACAACAAGTGCTATCTGCCAGTTAAGGCACAGCATAAGAATAAGCGTACCTGCAATGGTGAGAATACCCGTAAAAAACTGAGTAAAGCCCAGAAGCAGACCTTCGGAAAACTGATCTGCATCGGAAATCATTCTTGATACCGTATCCCCGCTCTTGTGAGTATCAATATATGAAAGGGGCAGGGAATTTATCTTTTTGTATGCGCGGTTTCTTATGTCCTTTACAACGCTGAAGGTAATCTTGTTGTTTATGGTATTCATAAGCCAGGAGCCGAGAGCCGAAATAAGAATCAGCACCGCGGTTTTAATAAGAATCGCGATAATTCCTTCTTTGTCAACGCTGCCTTTTCCGATAATAAGGTCAATGGCATCACCGAAAAGAAGAGGAATATAAAGTGTCAGAGCAACGCTTAAAGCGGACAGTAAAATTGAAAGACCCACAAAAAGCTTATAGCCCGAAATAAAGCTCAGAACCTTTTTAATTGTACCCGAGGGTGCTTTTTTATTACTCATTGTCAGCACCTCCGTTCTGAGAATTATAAATTTCTCTGTAAATGCCGCAGTCTTCAAGCAATTGGGAGTGTGTACCTATGCTGTCAAGAGCACCGTCCTCCGTTACAAGAATTTTGTCGCAGGAGGAAACAGAGGAAATTCTCTGGGAAACAATAAACACGGCAGGAGTGTCGGGAAGCTGCGAGAGAGCCTTTCTCAGTCTCATATCCGTACCCAGATCAAGTGCCGAAGCCGAATCATCAAGTATCAGTATGGGAGCCTTTTTTACAAGGGCACGGGCAATGGTAAGTCTTTGTCTCTGACCGCCCGAAAGATTTTTTCCGCCTTCGGTTAGAATTTCATCAAGTCCGTTATTTTTAGATGAAATCACATCCTCTGCCTGAGCAGTTTTTATTGCAGAAAGTAAATCCTCTTCCGATGCATCCTTGTTGCCCCAGAGCAGGTTTTCTCTTATTGTACCGCTGAAAAGCACCGCCTTCTGGGGTACTACAGCAACAAGTGAGTCAAGGGTTTCTCTTGTGTAAGCTTTGGCGGGATTTCCGAAAATCAGAACCTCGCCCTTTGTGGCATCATAAAAACGGGGAATGAGATTAATGAGTGTGGATTTTCCCGAGCCTGTAGAGCCCGTAATGCCTGTTTTTTCTCCCTTCTTCACGGAAAATGTGATATCCGAAAGGGATTCCTCCGAGGCATTTTTATAGGTAAAGGAAACGCTTCTGAATTCAACCGCAGGCTTTGTGAAATCGGGTACAGCACCCTTTTCGGGATAGGTAACGGTTGGGGTGATATCAAGAATTTCTGCAATTCTGTTACCCGATGCTATAGCCTTTGTGATTGTTATAATAAGGCTTGCAAGCTTTATAAGCTCAACAAGAATCTGTGCCATATAGTTATAAAGTGCTACCACGCTGCCCTGAGAAATTGCCCCCGATTCTACCCTTAATGCCCCCACATAAATAAGAATAATGGTTGCAACGTTTATAATTACATAGGTAAGGGGATTGAGAAGTGCGGAAATTCTGCCTGCCTTCTTCTGTGCAGAGAGAAGAAGGGAATTTTTCCTTGTAAAATCCTCAATATCTCTCTTTTCTGTTGTAAATGCACGAAGAACTCTGACACCCGTAAGTGAGTTTCTTGTTTTTGAAAGAATGCTGTCAAGGTGTTTTTGCACAGTCTTATAAAGGGGAACTGTCCCCAGCATTATTGCGAATACAACAACGGACAGTAAGGGAATAGTGCCTGTAAAGGTGACAGCGGAGAGCTTATCAACGGTAAAAGCCATAATCATTGCGCCGAATACAACAAAGGGTGAGCGCAAAAGAAGACGGAGTGTGAGGTTTATGCCGTTTTGTACCTGGTTTATGTCGGCAGTCATTCTTGTTATAAGCTTTCCTGTGCCGAGAGTATCAATTTCCGAGTATGAAAGTCCTCCGATGTGCGAGAAAAGCGAGTATCTGAGTGCTGTGGAAAATCCCACAGCTGCCCTTGCGGAGAAATACTGTGCGGTAATTGAAAAGGCAAGGCCTATGAAGGCAAGAAGTGTCAGAAGAAGACACATTTTAAGAATATAGGTTACATCGCCGTTTAAGATACCGACATCAATTATTCTTTTGACAACAAGGGGTACAAAAAGCTCTAAAAGTGCCTCGAACATCTTAAAAAGAGGCGCAAGAACCGTTTCAATTTTATAATTTTTAATAAACGGAAGGAGTTTTTTCAATATAATCACCAAAAAGATACTATCACAGTTTGTTAAATTTTTCAATACGGACATAGGTTTTTCTTGCATATTAAATGTATGTGTGGTAAAATATTTTGCTGTAATATGATAAAATTTTTCTGAAAGGATGTATTTTATGTCAGGCCATTCCAAATGGAGCACCATAAAGAGAAAGAAGGAAAAGACCGATAACGCCAGAGCAAAGGTCTTTACAAAGATAGGCAGAGAGATTGCCGTTGCAGTTAAAGAGGGCGGACCCGACCCTGCAGGTAACTCAAAGCTCAAGGACGTTATTGCAAAGGCAAAGGCTGCAAACGTACCTAACGATAACATTGAAAGAATCATCAAAAAGGCTGCAGGCGAAGGCGGCGGTGACAACTACGAGGAAATCATCTATGAGGGCTACGGTCCCTCAGGTGTTGCAGTTGTTGTTGAAGCACTTACAGATAACAGAAACAGAACTGCAGGCGATGTAAGACACTATTTCGACAAGTTCGGCGGCAATATGGGTCAGTCAGGCTCTGTTATGTTTATGTTTACCCGCCAGGGTGTTGTTCTTGTTGACGGTGAGGATGTTGACGAGGATAAGATTATGGAGGATGCCCTTGAAGCAGGTGCAGACGACGTTATCCCCGATGAAGGTGTATTCGATATCCGTACTGCCATCAATGCTGTTGCAGACGTTTCAGAGGCTCTTACAAAGCTCGGCTACACAGTAGTTTCCGCTCAGCCCGAATATGTTCCCTCCACATACACTGCTCTTCAGGGCGATGACATTACCCGTATGGGCAAGATGCTTGAAATGTTTGAAGATAACGACGACATTCAGGCTGTATGGCACAACTGGGAAAACGAAGATGACTATGAATAATATATTTTCATTCTGTCCCGATAAAACAGAGGTATTTTTTTCATTTCTTGAAAAGCCTCTTTTAATATCGTCAATTTTCTGTGAAATTAATCTGCCTTTTCTTGAGAATCCCATAACAATCCGTTGGTACGGTGTTATCATTGCACTGGGTCTTACTCTTGCGGTGCTTTTCGGGGGAAGAAAGGCTTATGTCTGGAAAATGGATATCAACAAGATGCTTGATGTTCTCATTTTCGGAGCAGTTGGCGGTATTCTCGGAGCAAGACTTTACTATGTTTTCAGCAAGTGGGATTATTACAGTATCCACCTTGATGAGATTTTTCAGATATGGAACGGGGGACTTGCCATTTACGGCGGTCTCATAGGCGGTATTATTGCAGGACTTATAGTCTGCAAGGTTGAAAAGCTCAGTATACTGAATCTCCTTGACCTGTGCGGTATGAGCTTTCTCATCGGACAGGGAATCGGCAGATGGGGTAACTTTGCAAACCAGGAGGCCTTCGGTACAAATACAGACTCCTTTATCGGTATGTATTCCGTAAAAACAGAGGCTTATCTTACAGCCCTTGTAAATTCAGGCTCTGACATTATTGTTGATCCCACGAAGCCTGTTCATCCCACATTTCTTTACGAATCACTCTGGTGTATTCTCAGCTTTGTAATTCTTTACATAGTCTGTCAGAAATTCCGTAAGTTCTCGGGACAGCTTTTCCTTGGCTACGGACTTCTCTACGGCATTGAAAGAGCGATTGTAGAGGGTATGAGAACCGACTCTCTTTACATCGGCGACACCAATCTTCGTGTTTCACAGCTTCTCTCTCTCGGTCTTGTAATTGTCTGCGGTACTCTTCTTGTTGTATTTACAATTAAGTACACAAGAAATCCCAAGCCCATTGAGGGTGTGGATTATTTCAACGAGATTCCCCTTTACCGTCACAGAAAAAAGGCGGCGGATATGAAAAAGGCTGTTGAAAAAATTGACGAGGAATTAACAGTGCTTAAGGCGAAAGACGAAGCAGGTCTTCTTACAAAAGCCGAAGGCAAGAAAATTGCAGCCCTTGAAGAAAAACTGCAGAAGGCTCACGAGGAGCTTTGCCGTGCAGAAGAAAAGGTTGCAATTCAAGATGTCAAAAAAGCAGCTAAGGCTAAAAAAAGAGCATAAATCACCGTCTTTGACGCAAAGCATTAATAACAAAGTATCTTCCACAGCCCTCTTGTTGTGGAAGATTGTATTATAAGCCTCAAGGGAACACCATAGTGCTTTGTTTTCATCGACTCCGACGTACACTCGTACGCCTTCTCGTCGTGAAAACAACAAATACGGCAATTTCTGCCTTTTTTTCGTTCTCTGACGAACTTAGTGCAGACCTTGTGAGGTTTGTTTTATCACACGCATAAGGTCAATGTGCGGAATTTTCGCAAAATGTCCCTATTTCGCACGTCTGCATCCGTTCCTTCAGGAAGAAACGGCGCACACGCACAAAATATGAAGCATTTTTCGTCAAACGGATAACAGAGTGTAACCTATACGAGAAACGGAATTTTTGTTCGGGAGGGGTGACTTCTCCCTTGCAAGTGCAAATTGTTGATATCGTCAGAAATATTATTTTCGGAGATGAGAATTTATGTATTTTCTCGGCATTGACGGCGGCGGTACAAAAACCACCTGCCTTGTCTCAGATGAAAATTTAACAGAAGTATACCGTACGGTGGGCTCCTCGATAAATTTCTATTCCGAGGGCCTCCCCACAGCCCGTGAGAATATGAAGGATATGCTCCTGGATATTGAAAAAGCAACGGGCATTTCACGCTTTGACGGTGTATGTATAGGCTCATCAGCACTTTTCGGCACAGCGGATGAGAAGACTAAAGCCGCTTTTTGTGACGGTGTTTTTGACTGTGACAATATCATAATGGACTCTGACCTTTTTATTGCACTTAAGGCTACCAAAAAGGAGAATGCCGCTGTTGTTATTGCCGGTACAGGCTCTATGGCTGCAGGCTTCAATAAAAACGGTGAAATTATCACTAAGGGTGGTTACGGCTACATTTTAGGTGACGAGGGAAGCGGCTACAGAATTGCTCTTGACGGTATAAGAGATGCGGTAAGAAGCCTTGACGGAACAGGGGAAAATACCCTTCTCGGTGAAATGCTCCTTGAGTTTGCCGGAGCAAAAAGCAAGGAAGAGCTTGTTGATAAATTCTATACCCCCGAAAAGGACAGAAAGTCAATTGCTGCCTTCTCCGTATGTGTTTCGGAGGCGGCACGAAAGGGCGACAGCATTGCCCTTGCTATAATAAAAAATCAGACGGAGCTTCTGGGAAAAACGGCTTTATCGCTGGTTTCCGAAATGCCCGAAAATCCCCACATAGCCCTTTACGGCGGTGTTTTTCAGTATAGTGAAATTGTAAGAAATCACTTTATCTCTCTTATGTCGGGCATCTGCTCAGACTGCACTCTTCTTGCAAATGAGCCTGCCTTTGGCGCTTGTGCCGCCGCAAGGGAGACGGTATTATGATAACAGAGTTTATATGGGACTTTGACGGTATGCTTTTTGATACCTATCCCCACACAACCGCAGCACTCTGTGAATATTTCAGACGACACGGTAAAACCATTGATCCCGAGGAGGCATTTTCTGAGCTTAAAATCAGCATTCGCAAGGCATTTTCTCATTTCGGTATGCCGTCTGACGGTGAAAAGGAATTCTATGAAATTGAGGATGACCTTGACTTTCAGCCCTGCGGCTTCCCCTATGAGGGAGTTGCGGAAATGCTTCGCTTCATCACGGAAAACGGCGGCAGAAACTATCTTTTTACACATCGGGATAAGGTTGCGGTTCAGTATCTTGATAAGTACGGTCTTACTCATCTTTTTTCTGATTTTGTAACCCGTGAAATGGATTTTCCCTTTAAGCCTGCACCCGACGGTATTGAATATCTTCTCAGAAAGCACGCTCTCAAAAAAGAAAACTGCCTTATGCTGGGAGACCGTGAAATAGACTGCCTTTCGGGCCTGAATGCAGGTATTACCGCTTTGCTTTTTGATGAATTCGCAAGTCTTCGCGACAGTAAATATACTCATTATGCAAACACCATAGAAGAGGTTTTCGGTAAAGTAAAAGAGCTTATAAAATAACGGCATTGCAGGGGTAGGATAAAACCGCCCCTGTAATTTTTTTGAAGGAGTATTTTTTTTGGTAATTTATGTAAATATTTTTTGACATTTTATATAATTTGTAAAGCCAAAGCCCTTGACTTTTTATGCTTTTGATTATAAAATAATATGGATAATGCGGGCAGGGGTAAAATGCGGTATTTTCTCCCGGCTTTTAAATAGATTTTTTACATAGATTTTATTTATTGCATTATTACTGTATCCTGTGCCCCAGGGCACATTAAATAATTCTATTTTTTTTACAGGAGGTGTATCCGTCTAAATGCAGACTTATGTTGTAATTATTATTGCTGCCGTTGTCGGTATAGTTTTCGGTGCAGTCGGTTTTATTGCCGGCGGTGTCTACAGAAAAAAGACAGCTGAAAAAGCTATCGGCTCCGCAACGGAAGAGGCAAAAAGAATTATCAGCAGCGCTCTTACCACAGCCGAAAACAAAAAGCGCGAAGCAATCCTTGAAGCAAAGGATGAAATCCATAAGGAAAGAACAGAGTACGAAAAGGAAATCAAGGAGAGAAGAAATGAAGTTCAGCGTCAGGAACGCAGAATGATTCAGAAGGAAGAATCCCTTGATAAGAAAACAGAGGCTCTCGAAAAGAAGGAGGAAGTCCTTCAGGGAAAAATCAAGGATGCCGAAGCAAGACTTGAAGAGGTTGATGCTCTCAAGAAGAGCCAGTTCGATATGCTTGAAAAAATTTCCGGCTTCACAAAAGAGCAGGCTAAAGATTATCTCATTAAAAATCTTGAAGGCGATCTCATTCACGAAAAGGCTCTCAAGATTATGGAAATTGAACAGCGCACCCGTGAGGAAGCGGACAACCTTGCAAAGGAAATCATCACAACCGCAATTCAGCGCTGTGCTGCAGACCATGCAGCAGAAGCTACCGTATCTGTTGTTGACCTTCCCAACGATGAAATGAAGGGAAGAATCATCGGACGCGAGGGCAGAAACATCAGAACACTCGAAAGCATTACGGGTGTTGACCTTATCATTGACGACACTCCCGAGGCAATTACGGTTTCAAGCTTTGATCCCGTGCGCCGCGAGGTAGCAAGACTTACCATCGAAAAGCTTATTACCGACGGAAGAATACATCCCTCAAGAATTGAGGAAATGTATGAAAAATCCAAAAAAGAGGTTGAAGCAACCATTAAGGCAACCGGCGAAAGAGCTGCTATTGAAGCAGGTGTAAACGGAATAAACGGTGAACTTATAAAGCTTCTCGGCCGTCTCAGATACCGCACAAGCTACGGTCAGAATGTTCTTAATCACTCACTTGAGGTTTCTTACCTTGCAGGTCTTATGGCATCAGAGCTTGGTGTTGACGTGAAGGCTGCAAAGAGAGCAGGTCTTCTTCACGATATCGGTAAGGCTCTTGACCACGAAATTGAGGGTACTCACATTTCTCTCGGTGTTGAATACGCAAGAAAGTACAAGGAAAAGGACGAAATTGTTCACGCTATTGAGGCACATCACGGCGATGTTGAGGCAAAAACCCTTGTTGCTGTCCTTGTTCAGGCAGCTGATGCAGTTTCCGCTGCACGTCCCGGTGCAAGAAGAGAAAACATCCAGAACTATATCAAGCGTCTTGAGCAGCTTGAAGAAATTTCCACATCCTTCCAGGGTGTCGATAAGTCCTTTGCTATCCAGGCAGGCCGTGAAATCCGTGTTATGGTCAAGCCCGAGATGGTAAGCGACGAGCAGATGGTTGTTCTTGCAAGAGATATCTCAAAGAAGATTGAAGAAGAGCTTGAATATCCCGGTCAGATAAAGGTTCATATCATCAGAGAAAACCGTGTGTTTGACTACGCAAAATAAACCTTATTCTCCCGGAGGAAAAAACTCCGGGAGTTTTTTGAAGTAATAAGTAATAGTGAAAAGTGAAGAGGTTGCCTGTCGGAAGGCAGAGCCTTGATTGTATGAAGTAATAAGTAACAGTAAAAGTGAAGAGTGACACTGTCGGAAGACACTATGTGAAGTAATAAGTAACAGTGAATAGTGAAGAGTGACACTGTATGAAGGCTTCGCCTTGATTGTATGAAGTAATAAGTAACAGTAAAAGTGAAGAGTGACACTGTATGAAGACACTTTGTGAAGTAATAAGTAATAGTGAAAAGTGAAGAGTTACACTGTATGAAGGCTTCGCCTTGATTGTATTAAGTAAAAAGTAACAGTGAATAGTGAAGAGTGGCACTGTGGGAAGACACTTTGTGTCTTGATTTTATTTTTTAGTAAAAGGTTATAGATTATGAGAATACTTTTTGTCGGGGATGTTGTTGCTCCCCAGGGCTGTGAGCATTTAAGACGCGTGCTGCCCTCATTCAAAAAAGAGCAGAACATTGATTTCTGCATTGTTAACGGTGAAAATTCGGCGCAGGGAAACGGAATACTTCCGGGCTCCTGCGATTATATACTTGACTCCGGCGCAGACCTTGTTACAACGGGTAATCACGCGCTGAAGCGCATCGAAATTGAAAAATATTTTGAAAATGAAAATATTCCCCTGATACGTCCTTCCAATTTTCACTGCTCTGCTCCCGGCAGAGGATATTATATCCTTGAAAAAGGGGGCCGTCGCCTTGGGGTAATTAACCTTATGGGCAGAATTTATATGGAAAGCGTGGAAAATCCCTTTAATGAGGCTGAAAAAATAATCGCCGAAATGAAATCCCTGGGTGTGAAAAATATTCTTGTTGATTTTCATTGTGAAGCCACCTCGGAAAAGAGAGTAATGGGGTATTTTCTTGACGGCAGAGTAAGTGCTGTGCTGGGTACTCACACCCATGTGCAGACCTCAGACAGCTGTATTCTTCCCCGGGGTACTGCTTATATTACAGATACGGGAATGACGGGTGTAATTGACTCCGTTTTAGGTGTGGAAATTTCCTGCGCCTCCCGTAAGGTCATTACGGGACTTCCCGTTCATTTCAAAAATCCCGACGGTCCGTGTAAAATGGAATGTGTTGTGGTTGAAACCGACAATTCTACAGGAAAGGCTGTTTCAATTGAAAGCTTTATCATTAAGTAAAAAATTAATATCTCTGATGCTCAGCCTTGTTTTTGTGCTGACTCTTTGCAGCTGCGGTGAAAACAAGGATGAGGAAACCACATTCCCCGTGGAGGAGGAAACTCTTGCAATTCCCGGGGGCAGCCTCAGTGTTCCCTATATTGCATCGGATTCCCTGAATCCTTTCTTTTCAGAAACTCTTCCCAACAGTGCGCTTACCTCTCTTACATACCGCTATCTTTATACTCTTGATACCTCATTTTCTCCCGTAAAGGATATTGCGGCAGCCGAGAGTATTTCGGAAAAAAGCGTTAAAATCCACATAAATCCCGACCTTGTTTTCTGGGACGGAAGCACTCTTACTGCAGAGGATGTCGTATATTCCTTTGACTGCGCAAGAGCATCGGCGCGTTATTCTGCAGCCCTTGAAGGTATTGCCTCCTGTAAAGCGGAGGATGAAAAAACTGTTGTTTTCGGCCTTGAATATGAGGACGCACACGTGCTGTCGGTGCTTACCTTTCCCATTGTTAAAAAGGGGACTGCTGCCACAAAGGATATGCAGCCTGTGGGTAACGGCTTCTATCAGTTCAATGAGGACGGTATCCGTCTGACTCTCAAGGCAAACCTCAGATATGCCGGTACTCTTCCTTCAATCGGTACAGTTCGTCTTACGGATGTGAGCCAAAATGCTTCTCCTGCAAATCTTGTCGGCACGGGTGAGCTTGATTTTTATTACTCCGACCTTGCCGATTCCGACGTTTCGGGGGTAAATTGCTCTGCTACGGGGGTATATCTTAATAACCTTGTGTTTATGGGTGTTAATCATAATAATGTAAATATGGTGCTTTCCTCATTCCGTCAGGCGCTCTCCTTGGCAATTGACCGTCAGTCCATTGCCGAAAATGCCTTTATGGGATATGCAAGAGGTGCTACAGTGCCCGTGAATACCTCGTGGAAGGAGTATTCCTCATCCCTTTCCGCTTCAACACTCTCACTTAATGCCGACGGAGAGAAAACCCAGACTCTTCTTGCTGAAAGAGGCTTCGGTGTGTACGGAAGCTCCCTTAATCTTACACTTGTCTGCAATGAGGGCAATGCATTTATCAGAAATGCTGCAAATGAAATTGCTGCAGCCCTTAAGGCTTATAATGTCAATATAACAATTCAGCTGTTAAGCCCTGAAAATCTCAGAAAAGCCGTGCAGGCAGGGGAATATGACCTTTATATTGCCGAAATAAAAATTCCCGCAAATATGGATCTTACGGAGTTTTTCTCATCCGGCGGCAGTGCTTCTTACGGTATAATTCCCGACAACATTACCTGTGACGAGGTATATTTCAGCTACAGGCAGGGCGAAAATTCCCTTGATGATTTTATTTCCGCCTTCAATACGGATATGCCCTTTATTCCTCTTGTTTACAGAAACGGCAGATTCCTTTATACAAGAGATGTTATTTCCGAGCTTTACTGCCCTGAGAATTTCTTTTTCAGCGACATAGATAAACTTGTATTTACGGGGAGATAATTATGGTTTTTCCAAAGGTAAAAAAACTGTCAGCCGAGAGCTGCTTTTCATTTGAATGTGACATAAAGGTGTGTCTTAAAAAGACGGAGGGCTTGTCTTTCGCACCTGTAAACACTGTTTTCGGGGATTATGAATCGGACGGAAATCTTGAAATTTCCGCTTTTTGCGATACTGCACTCTCCGAAATTTCCGATGAATGCTATAAAATGACACTGCAGGAAAATAACGGGGTATTAAGTGCTTCTCTTTTTGCTCCCTCCGAAAGAGGCTTTATCAGAGGTCTTTTTGCCCTTAAAAGAATGACACTTAAAAATGAATTTCCTTTGGGAGAAATAACGGACTGGCCCTCATTTGCGGTCAGAGGATATATTGAAGGCTTTTACGGCAATCCCTGGAAAAGTGACGAGCGCCCGGAAATGCTTCGACTTATGGCTCTTTTTGGTGAAAATACCCACTATTATGCCCCCAAGGACGACCCTTATCACAGAAATAAGTGGAGAGAAAATTATCCCGAAAAAGAAGCCTTGCAGTTAAAAAGGCTTGTTGATGAGGCAAGAGGCCTTTATGTTGATTTTTACTACTGTATTGCCCCGGGACTTAGTATGAAATATTCCGATGAGACGGAGCTTGAAGCTCTTAAAGCTAAGACCCGCCAGCTATATTCTCTGGGAATCAGCCGTTTCGGACTGCTTCTTGACGATATTCCTGCCGATCTTTTTTACGAAGACGATAAAAAGCTTTACGGTAATGCTACAAATGCCCACGTAGAGCTTGTGGGAAAATATTACGAGTTCCTTAAGACTCTTTCACCCGACTGCCGTCTTACTGTCTGCCCCACCGCCTACCACGGAAAGGGCTATGAAAGTGAGCTTACGGATTTTGCCGCAAATGTCCCCCTTGAGGTTGATGTGTTCTTTACGGGAAGTGACATCTGCTCAAAGGAAATCACCCTCACGGAAGCTGAAACCTTTGCAAAGCACAATCTTCACAAGCCTCTTTACTGGGACAATTATGCCGTAAACGATGCAGAAATGTTTATGGAAATGCACTTAGGACCCGTAATCGGAAGAGAGTCTGAGCTTTCAAAGGGAAGTGCGGGGCTTATTTCCAACTGTATGGAATATTTTAACTGTAATAAATTCCCTCTTATTACCATTGCTTCATATCTATGGAACAGCGAGGATTATGACCCCGAGGAAAGCTTTAATGAAGCTGTGAATTTCCTTCTTCCCCGGGAGGAAAGAGAAGCCTTTATTCTGCTTTCTGACCATTGCCGCACCTCTTGCCTTCATGATGAAAATTCGAGAATTATGGGTGAATACCTTTCCCGTGCATCCGTTGAATTTCAGACGGGAAATACTGAGTCTGCAATTAACACCGTAAGGGAATATACGAAGAAGGTCAGTGCCGCTGCAGAGGTCTTCAGAAAAAACGCGGAA
The DNA here is from genome assembly GCA_045652065.1 of Acutalibacteraceae bacterium. Classification (GTDB taxonomy): domain Bacteria; phylum Bacillota; class Clostridia; order Oscillospirales; family Acutalibacteraceae; genus RUG806. Next base: position 13,992 of record JAZRTO010000104.1, on the reverse strand, counting down.
AAGCCCTTGTACAGGGAGCTTGCCCGTTGGATAAAGAAATTTACTCTTATGTGTGATATACTTCAGTATTCTCTTCTTGTTTTTTCGGGAGAGGGTACAAAGGAAAAGCTCGGTGAGATGATGTCAGAGTATAACGAATCAGCCACGGTGCTGACAGGCTTTTGCTTCAGAGAATATATAGAGAGTGTGTTGAACAATGATTAAGGATAAATATTTTTATAAAACATTTTTCAGTCTTTTCGGAGTTGTTGCACTTCAGAATCTCATTGTTTTCAGTGTAAATCTTGCAGACAGCATTATGCTTGGCTCCTATAACGAGGTTGCAATGAGCGGTGTATCTCTTGCAAATCAGATACAGTTTCTTTTGCATATGTTTGTCAACGGAGCTGCTAACGGCCTGGTGGTAATTGCATCCCAGTATTGGGGCAAAAAGCATCTTGCACCCATAAAAAAGGTGTTTTCCGCAGCATTTATTACAGCTGTTTTTATGAGCCTTGTGCTTATGGCGGTGGTTCTTATATCTCCTTCCGGAATACTCGGTATTCTTTCCGATGAAACGGAAATTGTACTTGCAGGTGCCCGGTATATCAGAATTATGGCATTTTCCTACATAATTTTTGCCGTAACACAGATTCTTATTGCGCTTATGCGAAGTGTTGAAGCGGTAAGAATAGGCTTTTATATTTCCGTTGTTGCACTGATTTGCAATGTAAGCCTTAATTACTGCCTTATTTTCGGTAATTTCGGCTTCCCCGAAATGGGTGTGGAGGGTGCTGCAATTGCCACTCTGGTTTCCCGTGTTGCAGAGCTTGCTGCTGCCGTAATTTATGTGTTTATTGTTGATAAGCGTTTGTCGCTTAAAATAAAGGATATCTTAAATCTTGAAAAATCATATTTCAGAGATTATATGAAGGCAGGTCTTCCCTTGGTAGGCTCCGGCGGCTCATGGGGTGTTGCAATGACCGTGCAGACTGCCATTATCGGAAGACTGGGTGCTGCCTGTATAGGTGCCAATGCCGTTACTGCTCCCATTTTTCAGGTGGTGTCAGTTCTTTATACCTCATCGGGTAATGCATCAAGCGTGCTTATCGGCAAAACCGTAGGTGAAAACGATATTCCGAGAGTAAAAAAATATGCAAAGAAACTGCAGATTCTTTACCTTGTTATCGGTGCTGTTTCCTGTGTTGCACTTCTTCTTTCAAGGGATTTTATCATTTCCGTTTACGATGTAACTGCAGAAACCGCTGCTCTTGCCGCTACCTTCATTAACATACTCGCCGTGACGGTTATCGGCTCGTCTTATGAAGCACCAGCTCTGTGCGGTATTGTTTCAGGCGGCGGAGATACAAAGTTTGTATTCAAAAATGATATAATTTTTATGTGGTGTATGGTGCTGCCTCTTGCATTCTTATCTGCGTTTGTGTTCTCGTGGCCCGTACCCGTGACATTCTTTATACTTAAGTCCGATCAGATTACAAAGTGCATTGTTGCCGTCTTCAAGGTTAACCGATTCAAATGGATCAAGACATTAACAAGGATGGAAAACAGCGCATAAATCCCCGTCTTTAACGCACGAGAATATTGAACGGTATCTGCCACGATTCAACTTGCTGTATGTCTTTTTGTTTGATGGCACGACGGAAGTTTTAAAGTGCTTGTTTTTTGGCTCTTCGCGGTACCATTGTACAGCTTGGCAGAGCCGAAAAACATAAATACGGCAATTTCTGCCCCGTTTTCCGTGCTCTGACCGACTTATCTTCAGACCTTATTAAGTTAGTTTGTGTTGACACAAGAGGTAAGCTCGTTGTGTTTTCGAAAAATTCCCGTATTTCACGAAACTGCATCCGCTTTTCCCCCGAAAATCGGCGCATTTCCGCAAAATACGAAAACTTTTCTGAAAACAATGAGGATATTGATGATGAGATAATTGTTAGGAAATGTCATATGTAAAATATAGGTTAAGAAATATTAAAAGTAGTTTTTTCAGGTGATAAATATGGCTATTGAAAAGGTAATTGAATATTTTGAAAAGCTTGGTTGTGCCCATAAAATAAAGCAGTTTGAGGTGTCCTCTGCTACCGTTGAGCTCGCGGCTCAGGCGCTTGGCTGTGAGGGTGCAAGAATTGCAAAGACCCTTTCATTTCTTGTTGATGATTCGGCTGTTCTTATTGTAACCGCAGGGGATATGAAGATTGATAACCCCAAATTCAAGGCATTTTTTCACACAAAAGCAAAGATGCTCTCTCCCGAGCAGGTAGATGCAATGGTGGGACATTCTGTCGGCGGTGTGTGTCCCTTTGCGGTGAATGAGGGCTGTAAGGTATATCTTGATGTGTCTCTTAAAAGATTCGATATCGTGTATCCCGCCGCAGGCAATGCCGCAAGTGCCATTGAGCTGACCCCCGAGGAGCTTGAGAAATATTCGGGTTCAATTGAGTGGATAGATGTGTGTAAGTCATAAACTGACAGCTTCGTCAGTTTATGAAATGATATCGACAACCTTGTTGTCGGTAAAATCCGAAATATATTCGGATGAAATCCATTCTTTCAGAATGGATGAAATCTTTGTCTTTGACAAAGTAAAAGAGACTAACGGCTTGAACTTATTAAATAGAGCGTCAGCGGAACAAGACACGGAGTGTCTTCCGAAACCTTAACACCGTTAAGATTTCATCCGGATTTCCGGATTTCTCCGCGAAGCGATTTCATCCACCGCAGGTGGATTTCATTATCATAAATTGTTCTGGATAACTTTGTTGTCGGTAAAATCCGAAATATATTCGGATGAAATCCATTCTTGCAGAATGGATGAAATCTTTGTCTTTGACAAAGGAAAAGAGACTAACGGCTTGAACTTATTAAATAGAGCGTCAGCGGAACAAGACACGGAGTGTCTTCCGAAGCCTTAACACCGTTAAGATTTCATCCGGATTTCCGGATTTCTCCGCGAAGCGATTTCGTCCACCGCAGGTGGATTTCATTATAATAATTTATCGCCGGATAAATTATTACCTACAAGGGGTGGTTTTATGTCAGTAACAACAATGCTTCTCTCTGTTATCTTTGCTGCCTTTGCCGTGTCCTACGGCTGGGGTGTCCGCGGATTTGTCATCGGCGGTGAAAAGGGCGCTCTTCTTCCCGGTGCCCTTATGGGTATTGCCGTGTCCTTTTTTGCAATGGGGGATACGGGACGGGAGCTCTGGTTATTTTTTGCCGCTGCAGGCGCACTTACAATGTTTTACGGCGGAACGGAGACCTATGCCCAGACTATGTCATATCTTCTCTCCCGTGATGTGGAGGGACCTTATTTCAATAAACTGAAAAAAGGTGTTACGGGTATTTTCTTGAAGGGCGGATTGTGGTTTGCAATTCCCGGCTTCTGCCTTGCTTTGCTTCCCTCTGCTCTTGCGGGGGCATATAAAGTGTGGGAAATTGTTCTTCTGTTTGCTTCCTTCCCCCTTGTATCTTTTGTGGGTGTTAAAATTTTCAACACACCCTATGACAAAGCAAATAAAAAATTCCCCAGACTCTACTTTTCCCTTGATCGCCGTGAGGAGTGGGGAAGTAATGTTATGATAACTCTTGTGCTGACGGTATTCTCTCTTGTAAAAGGGGATTTCTACAGCCTCGGCGCAGGACTTACAGGCTTTATTGTCGGAGGCTTCGGCTTTCTTATCGGTCTTGTTTTTTATGACATTGAAAGAAGAAAAGGTAAATTTTTCTTCGGAAGACTGTGGGAAAAGCGCTTTATCGACGGCTGGAAAATTATGGAGCATGCCTTCGGTGCCTTCTCGGGTGGCGGACTTATGCTGTATTTTGCCCTTACATCCTCTCATTTCAGCAGCATATTGAATGGTGCAGAGCTTTCCCGTCTTTCTCTCGGGGAGGATAAGTTTATCTGTGCTGCCGTCTGCCTTTTACTTATGTGCCTTACTGCTCTGCAATATCCCATTTGCTCTTATTTTGAGAAAAAAGGCAAGAAGATTGATGTGAATATCTTTGAGCAGATTGAAAGACCTCTGTGGTCTGCAATCCCTCTCATTTTTATTTTCCTGGGCTCACCCTCTGCAGCCGCATTCGGTACCTTCGGGACACTTGCATTTGCTTTGTGCGAAAAGTGTGCAACAGAGTGGTATGAGCGTTCTGCCTATAAGAAATATTTAAGGCTTCCCTTTAAGATAATGTGGGTGCTTCTGCCCGTATGGTTCTTCTTGAACATATCTGAAATCAGTCTTTTTGATGTTTCGCTTTTATATACTCTCGGCTATACCGGAGCCTGTGCTCTTTATTCCTTCGGTCCCGATAATATCAGAGCTTTCAGAAGGGGAGAAAAGGATTTTCGCCAAGCCTTCGGTACAGGCGTTACCGTTACGGGTCATCTTATTGCTCAGAGCGTAATTTTGATTATTTTGTCTGTAATTGTCAATTGACTATTGTGAAAAAATTTGATATAATTACAGTATCTGCTTTTGCAGAGTGTCAGTTCGTAACCATCCTGACAATAAACAAAACTAAGGACGTGTAAAAAATGAATAAGAAAACCTTGTTTCTCGTAAAGTCGGCACTCATTGCTGCTCTTTACACCGTATTGACCCTTTTAAGTGCCGCCTTCGGACTTGCTTACGGCGGTATGCAGTTTCGTTTCTCAGAAGCACTGACGCTGCTGCCTTTGTTTACTTCCGCGGCAATACCGGGACTTACCGTGGGCTGTGTTGTATCAAACATTTTCAGCTCGGTAACACCCCTTGATACGGTCATCGGCTCTCTTGCCACATTGCTTGCTGCAATATGTACAAGAAAAACAAGGCATATAACTGTAAAGGGGATTCCCGTGGTATCAATGCTCTTTCCCGTTATTTTCAATGCCGTGTTTATCGGTGCGGAAATTGCATTTTTCTCGGGTGAGGATGTATTTTTCCCCGTATTCATCACCAATGCATTAAGCGTAGGTGCAGGAGAGCTTGCAGTAATTGCAACGCTTGGCACCGCTCTTGTTATTATTTTCAGAAAAAACCATCGCTTAAGGGAGCTTGTTTCCCGATAACCGATTGATTATTCAGGCGGCACACCGCCTTATATTACACGGAACACCGTGAAAAGAGGTATAATATGAAAAAAATTCTTGTAGCAGACGACGAAGAGCTTATAAGACGTCTTGTAAGCGACTTCCTTGTCCAGGAGGGCTATGAGCCCTTGCTGGCAGTTGACGGGGACGAAGCCCTGGAGATTTTTGCAAAGCATCCCGATACGGCGCTAATGATACTTGATATTATGATGCCCGGAACCGACGGCTGGGAGGTATGCAGAAGGGTAAGGGAAAGCTCACAGATTCCCATTATTATGCTTTCTGCACGCAGTACGGAGTTTGATCAGCTTACAGCCTTTGATGCAGGCGCTGATGACTATGTTACCAAGCCCTGCAGTCCTTCTGTGCTTATGAAGCGTGTTGCCGCTCTTTTAAGACGCGGATCAGGTGCTTCAGATGATACAAATGTAATGGCAATTGACGATCTGAAGCTGGATTCCTCTGCCCACGAGGTGTGGCTTGACGGTAACAGCATCAGTCTTACTCTTAAGGAGTACAGTATTCTTCAGAAGCTTCTTGCAGTTCCCGGCAGAGTTTTTACCCGTGAACAGCTTCTTGACGATATATGGGGCTATGATTTTGACGGAGATGTACGTACCGTTGACTCTCACGTTGCCCGTCTTCGCACAAAGCTGGGAGACTGGGGTGCGCAGCACATAAAGACCATATACGGTGCAGGCTACAAGCTTGAGGTGAATAAGGATGCGTAAAAAGAATAATGCCTCGGAGAAGAAAGAAAAAACCATCAGACGGCAGAAAACAATCACAGCGAGGCTCCTGAGCAGCATCGCTTTGATTTTTTTTATAGCGGTAAGTGTAATTACACTTGCCTATAATGCTCTGCCCGAATGGGTGTACTATCTTAACCCTGCAGTAAGACTCTATTTTGCGGCGGATGAAATTGAAAATGCCTACGGCACCGACCATTTCCTTGAGGTGCTCCGCGATGTTGAAAAGGGATATGACTCCAACATTGAAATTTTCAATAAGAGTGACAGATTTATATATTCTACTCTGAATCCCGATATAGAATTTCTGCCCGAAAATCTTACAAATGCTACTGCCATTGACAGTAAATATCAGCTGACCTACAAAACCTCCCAGGGTGATGTAATCGCAGGTGATAAGGGCTTTCTTATTAAGGTGTATGAAAGCGGTAATATTGACGTTGACTTTCTTGTGTGCTATGCCCATCTGCCTGACGGGTCGAGAATTGAAGTATGTATGCAGGTAAGTCAGGTTATATCAACCACAAAAATTGACTTTATCTTTGCATTCGGCTTTTTTATGTCGGCTCTTTCCATCGGCTTTTTTATCCTTATTTTCTATCTGAGAAGATTTTCAAAGCCCATTGAGATGATGTGTGAAATTACGAAAAGAATGTCAAAGCTTGACTTCTCGAAAAAGTGTCCTCCCACTAAGCTTATTGAAATGACACAGCTGTCTGACAGTATAAATACCATGTCTGTAGCACTTGACGAGGCACTTACTGACCTTAATGAGAAAAATGAAAAGCTCTTAAGAGATATTGAAAACGAAAGAACCATTGATAATCTCCGTCAGACCTTTATTTCGGGTATTTCTCACGAATTGAAAACTCCCATAGCCATTATTCAGGGCTATGCTGAGGGCGCGAAGATGTTTTACGAGGCAGGGAACAGCGAGACTGCAGCGGAATACTGCGAGGTTATTGCGGAAGAAACTGTACGAATGAATAATATGATTATGCGCCTTCTTGAAATTACAAAATATTCCTCAGGTGCATATGAGCCTGTTCATGAAAATTTCAGCATCCGTAATATGGTGCAGGAGTGGTTTGACAGAAATACGGCGCTTCTTGAGGAGAAGGGGATTTCTGCAGTAAATGAAATAGACCCTGCCCTTACAGGTAACGGTGACAGCATTATTCTTGATTCTGTCGTTAATAACTATCTTTCAAATGCCGTTTCCCACATTGACGGTGAAAAAAGAATTACCTGCCGTGCTGAGGATATGGGCGGAAGCTTTCGTGTTTTTGTGGGAAATACAGGTAATAATATCGAAGAAAAGCATATAGATAAAATATGGGATTCATTCTATCGTGCGGATAAGTCTCTTTCCCGTTCCCAGGGACGCTTCGGGCTGGGGCTTGCAATAGTAGCCTCTATTCAGAAGCTTCACGGACAGGATTTCGGTGTGCAAAATACCGCTGACGGTGTTGAATTCTATTTTGATATAAGAAAAGCTTAATAAGTCAGAAACCGACTTCATACGAGGTCGGTTTTTTTTCTTTGTTTCGGAGATATAAGTTTTTTCGGATGAAAAATTCTCTCCAACTTGTATAAAAAACTCCGAAAATTTTTGGTAAAACTGCGACGGTCCTTTTATATATATAATTATTGAAATATTTTAAGAAAAATGGTAAAATAGTTACAACTATAGGTGTATCTATTTATAGAAATTTATATTTATCTTAAGGAGATGTGAGAAAATGAATAAGCTCAAGAAATCACTCAGCGTATTTTTGACTTTAGTAATGCTTTTCACAACACTGTGCTTCTTTGTACTTCCCGATATGGGTATCAGTGCAAACGCAGCCGAAGATGATGTTATCATCAGCGTTCCCGAAACAATTTATATGACCCCCAACGGCGGTGCAGCAACTTCGGGACAGTATTATGTCAACAATGTTCTTGCTGCAGACGGTACAGTTACACTTGATGCAGTAAGCAATGCACAGTCCGGTAAGGTCAGCATTGTAGCTCCCAGAACAGTAGCAAGTGCTACTGTCAATGTTGTTGCTGCAAGCGGCAGCTCTATCGGTGAGCCTGTTGTTGAAAAGGAAAATACAACTCTTACTCTGACTAACGGCTATTATTCTGCAGATGGCTTTAAGCTTACAAGTATAGCAAATGGTCTCGGTATCGGTCAGACAGCATTAATCAGATGGGAGTTTACTCTTACTTACAAAGACGGTACGACTGCAAAATATTATGCTTATACAACACTTTACACCCCTCACCGTTCAGTAGGTGCTGTTGCTGAAGCGAGACGAAGCAGTGATGATAACCATGAGATATCTTCATGGATTACCGGTATTAACGGAATCGGTGGTTCCGGAAATTGGTCTCCCATTTCTTCCGGCTCAGGTTCAAAAACAACTCAGGGTATCTTTAAGAATGATCCCTTATGGACAGGACTTCCCGGTGGCGGTTCATCAAACTCGTCTGACGACTTTGTAACAGGTTCTTCCAGTGAGTATTATGTTGAAGCAAAAGGTACTGATGGTTCCGGCTCTACAAGGGCAATCGGTTATTTAGGTTATATTACTGTTGACTCTTCAAGATATACTAATATAAATCAGATTCCTAACTTTCAGATAGGCTCTGATGCTCTTCGTGTTAACGGCAATAGAAAAGACTCACTCAGACAGTTTAGTTCTTGGTATGTTGTGGGTGACAGCAGCAAGACTATAGGCACAAGCAAGGATTCTACTCCCAGTGGCTGGACTCAGTTTGTAAATAAGAGTGAACCTCAGGGCACATCAAGAAATCCCTTGTTGCCTTCTTATGATATTAAATCAATTAACGGATTGTATATTCATGTTGCAAGCCAAGGTTCCTGTAAATATTGGGGATCGACAACATGGGATTATTCAAATGCTTGTGTTTCTGCTCAGTTTACAACCGTTAACAAGACCAACCTCCGTGCTGCAGTAAAGACAGCTCTTACAAAGCAGGCTGCATACGGTGTAAAAGACGGTTTTGGCTCTGTTATCTATGATACAACAAGCTCCACATGGACGGACTATATAAGTGCATATGAAAATGCTTGCCGTGTACTTGGTACTCCCGGGGCAGATGCGAATGCTATAAGCGGTGCACAATCTACCCTTGAATCAGCAATGGCAAAGCTTAATGCTAACGGTGCAAGAAAAATTTACTTCAATGTAAACTATGACGGCATCAATCCCAACCTTTATGTTCTTGGAAGCGGTACTGTTACTTCTGGAGGTGTTACCGCAACAATTGACAGGGTAAATGAAACAATCACATTCAACGGTACAACAACCGGAAACGGATACTTCAGCTATACTCCCTTTACTCCTGATGTTGGCACCTATACCTTCTCCACAACACAGGTTTCAGGTTCTCGCTCGGGTGGCGGTTGTCTTGTGCTTGAGTCATATACTGATGGCAAGTCTCAGTTAAACTCGCAGACAGGATATGAGCGTATAAAGCTTGATTTCACAGGCTCCGCTTCTGCTACAGTCAGCTACGATGCTAAACATGCAACTGCTACAGATTTAATGGCCGCATGGATATGGCATAACGGCGATGCTTCTGCCGGCATATACAACAACATGGCAGTAAAACTTAAGATTGAAGCAGGCAGTGCAAAAACTGCATATTCTCCTGCTGCAAGAGTAATGGATGCAGACGGTACATATCCCACTCTTCCTGTACTTTCAAGAGAAGGATATGACTTCGGCGGTTGGTATACCGATGCTGCCTGCACAACAATGGTAACAGATACATCAAAGTTTGCAGGTGAAATGCTTTATGCAAAATGGACACTTAAATCCTACAAGGTAATGTTCGATAACCTTATTGAATTCACCGATTGGAATACTTCATCAGCAGGTAACGGTGTTATTTCAGATGTACGTGACGGTGGCTTTACTCTTACATCAAACAGCGGTGTGGGCGAGGCTACATCAGAATCGCCTTACTTCCCCGTAACACCCGGTGAAAAGTATAAAATCGATATCGAGTTTGAAGGCGATGCATGGGACGTTTACATCTTCTTCTGTGATGCAAACGGCAACTGGATCGATTTTGCAGACGGCCCCACAAACAGATATTCTTCTAACGGCGGTACCGGCATTCCTGCAGATAATGCAGTGTTTACCGCTCCCAATAAGCCGGAGGTTGTAAAGGCAAAAATCCGTGTGGATGCAAACGGCTCAAGCAATACTGTTTCCTTCAGAAACATCCGTGTAACTAAGGAAGGCACATCAGTCGGAATTGCTCCCTATACACCTTCTCAGACGGTTACCTATACTGAAGCCTACGGTACACTTCCCACTCCCGTAAAAGCCGGTTATAATTTCCTCGGCTGGTACGATACAAACGGTAATAAGATTGACGCTACATCAATTCACAATATTACATCTGATATCATTCTTTACTCAAAGTGGTCTGCTCAGCAGTATGAGCTGACATGGGTAGACGGCTTCGGAAAGACAATCAAGACAGAAACCATTGACTGCGGTGCAGCTATTGTTCCTCCCACAGAAAATCCCACAATTACAGCCTATACATTTGCAGGTTGGGAAAGCTATCCCGCAAAAATGCCTGCAGGAAATCTTACAATCAAGGCAACCTGGACACCTGTAAACTACACAATTACATATAATGCAAATGGCGGTACACTTACAGGTGCAGCTTCACAGAGCTACAATATAAAAACTCCCGTTACGGTGGCTTCCGCTCCCACAAGAACAGGTTATGTGTTTGCAGGTTGGGAGGTATCAGGTGAAGGACATAACTGGAATTCCTCATATGATGCAGGTGCAGCACTTGAAGGAAGATACGGTAATGTAACACTTACAGCAAAATGGACTACAGTAGATTACACCATTACATACGAGCTTGACGGCGGTGCACTTGCAGGTAATCCTCCTCGCGGCTATAAGATTACCGATACAATCACACTTCCCACTAATCCCTCAAAGACAGGTTATAACTTCAACGGCTGGACAATTCTTCCCGGTGACCACAACTGGGATACTGCCTACGATACGGAGAATAACAAGGTATCAAATGCCTACGGTAATGTAACACTTGTAGCAAAGTGGACTCCCAAGACATATAAGGTAACCTGGGTAGACTATGACGGTACTGTTCTTGAAACAGACGATGCAGTAGAATACAACACAATGCCCGAATTCAATGGTGCCCAGCCTACAAGAGAGGCCACAGTACAGTACACCTACGAATTCAAGGGCTGGACTCCCGAGATATCTGTTGTAACAGGTAATGCTACATACACCGCGGAGTATACACCTATTGAAAAAACATTCACTGTAAAATTCCATTACACAACAGCAGACGGTGAAAAGACTGCTACAATAGAGAATGTTCCCTATAACGCTTCCGTAACAAGTCTTATTCCCGATGAATACAGAATGGGATATCTTGCATCTGCTGACGGTTTCACACATAGCCACTATGTTCCCTCAATGAACCTTGGTACAGTACAGAATGTTACCTCTGATATTGAATTCACAGCAACCTATACACTGGTTTCCAATGTAGTTCTCTCTGAAAAGGGTGAAGGCCATCTTGAGCCCGATTGTGAAAATCCCGGTGTTGATTCCAGAATCTGTTCAATCTGTCAGTATGCACACAAGGAAAAAACTGATGCATTAGGACATAACTATGACAGCGTTATTACTCTTCTTGAGCCTACCTGTCTTGCAGACGGTACTGTAAGATATGACTGTTCTCGCTGCGATAATTACTATGAAGAGCCCGTAGGTAAGCTTGGACATAAGTTTACTCACCGTGCCGAAAAGCAGGCATTCTGTAATGCACAGGGTTGGCGTGAGCACTTATACTGCGAAAACTGTGAGCGCTGCTATGAGGTTGGTGCATCAGGTGAAGCTCCCTATGAGACTGCAATTGATCCCTACTACGAGTCCCCCGAGCATACTCCCGACGAGGAGAATCCCGCAACCTGCTACAATCCTCAGTACTGTCTTAAATGCGGAGAAATAGTTGTAGCGCAGCTTAAGCACGACCTCTATTCTGAGTATGTATTTGAAGCAGATTCTGATATCAGCTGTACGGTTGCAGACGATTATAAAATTGTCACAAAGTGTCACCATGACTGCGGTTACAATGTGACAGAAGAAAAATACGGAACACTTCCTCACGAACACGAATTCATTGAGACTGTTGCACCTACATGTACTGCAGACGGTTACGACCTCTACAGATGTAAGAACTGTACAGACGAAATTCAGAAGAACATTGTAGGTAAGCTTAATCACACAGAGGGCGAGTGGGTAGTCGCAACAGAATCAACCTGTACTGTTCCCGGTGTTGAAAATCTTCTTTGCGGACGCTGCGAAGCGGTAATTGCAACAAGAAGACTTGAGCTTGCTGAGCATAACCCTGAGGAGAATGTTACAGAGCCTGACTGTACAAATCAGGGACTTCGTGAATATATCTGTACAGAATGTAAACAGACCATCAGAACTGAAATCATTTCTTCTCTCGGTCACAAGAGCAGCGGTCTTGCAACCTGTGATGATCCCAGTACCTGTACAGTATGTAAAGAAGTGCTTCAGCCCGCACTCGGTCACTCATGGGACAACGGTGTTGTAACAAAAGAACCCACCGAAACAGAAACAGGTATGAGAGAATACACCTGTTACCGTGATGAGGAGCATAAAAAGTACGAGGAAATTCCCGTACGTGTTGTTATCGAGCTTCCCGGAATTCCCGAGGACGGAACAATTGATTTTGATGCAGATGAAAGCGGCTATATCGGAAATATCGCTGATATCGTTAAGGTTGAAGAGGGTATTCCTTATACCACAATCGTTGATAAGAACGGCATTGTTTCAATTAATGCCAATGGTGATATTGTTGCTGTAGCAGACGGTACTGTAGTAATCACCGTAATTACAAACGACGGTAAGTACAAGAAGGACTTTACTGCAACAGTAAGAACCCTTAAGAAGATTACATTTGATGTAAACGGCTCACTTACTCAGATAACAGCATATGCCGGTGACAGCTTCACTGCTGTTCAGGTAAATGACTACACAGATGCTAACGGCTTCCTTAAGACATTTACCGGATGGACAATGAACGGTGCTTCCGTAACAGAATTCATCTGTACCGGAGATATGTATCTTATTGCACAGTTCACAGCCTCCTGTGATTATACAGAGCTTGATGCATTGACAGAAAAATTCTATGATGTTATCAGCGGCAGCTATGACAATGCAGGTCTTCTTGAAGCAAACAGCACAACAATTGAGGCTATGCATCAGCTTATTGCACAGTTCGCTGCTGACAGAAGCACAAGAACTACTGAGGAGCAGTACCTTATCGATGCAGCTGCAAAGAAGCTTGCTGATGTAATTGTCAGACTTTATCCCGTTGCCGGCTCTGAAATAGCTATCCGCGGCGAAACAGCATGTACTGCAGGTACATATGTAGAGATTACAGCTTACCTTATGCCTGTTGATGTTGAAATTGAGGATATTATATGGACTACCTCCGACAGAAGAGTTGGCTTCTACTCAGACGGTAAGTTCTTTGCAGTACGCCCCGGCACTGTTACTCTTAAGGCAACAAGAGGTACACAGACTGCAGAAATCACAATTGAAGTTAAGGGTACCGTAGGCGCAAGAGTTGTATTCTTCGATACACAGAATTTCAATGTGCAGTACATTCTTGAAGGTGCTTATATAGTAACAGAGACAACAAATCTGTTCTGGTCACCTTATAATGATATCAACTTCAGAGTTGTTACCAACCACGAATATTCCGAATATTCTGTACTTGTAAATGATGTGAAGGTAACTCCCTCTGCAGACGGTGAATATACAATTCCTGCAAACACAGGTGACGCGCACATAAGAATCGTAGGTCTTACAGAGGAAGATATTGAGAACGGAAATGACGGCAGCTCATCGAGCTCCAAGCTCTCCTTCTGGGATCTTATCCGTAACTTCTTTAAGAAGATAGGCGATTTCTTCAGAAATCTCTTCGGCGGTTAAAAAATAGTTTTAGGGGCTGTAAAAAAACGAAAGTTTTTTCACAGCCCCTTTTAAGGGGATAGGAAAAAATGATGAAGAACGGACAAACCGAGCAAAATCAAGGCTTTGCCTTGTTTTTTGCTTGCCC
>JAZRTO010000103.1:0-5685 GCA_045652065.1 Acutalibacteraceae bacterium | reverse complement strand
GATAACTGCTGCAGCATTACTGTTTTTAAGAATGTATTCTATTCTCTCAGGAGGATAATTCGGGTCTATGGGCAGATATGCATTTCCGCCTCTGATAATACCGTAAACAGCCGAGTACATTTCGACTGAACGCTCAGCAATTACAGCAATTACACTCTTTTTACCGTCTGTAATTTTTCTTATCTCTGCATCAAGATTTTCAGAGATACAGCAAAGCTCACCGAAAGTCATTTCTCTCTCAGCGGTCTTTATACATATTTTTTCCGTGTTTTCTTTCGCTGTCTTTTCAAACAAACTGTAAAGAGTTGATTTTTCAGCGATGTCGTAGCTGTGGACAGTTTCATTGAAGAAATTAAGGAGCGCCGTGTCCGTTAGGGTAATATCCATAATAAGCATACTGTCATCGAGGCACTGTTCGAGAAGACTGGTAAACATATCTGCAAAGCCTTTGATTCTTTCATCTTTGAAAAGGGCTGTGCAGTATTCTATTATAAGAACAACATCATCCTTTCTCGGAAGAATATTGAAGGTCATATCACACCTTGCAACTGTAGACGAGAGAGGGATAAGCTCCACCTTTTCATCGCCGAAGGTGATATCTGTCATTTCGTAGCTTTGATATGCAAGCATTACATCAAACAGCGGATTTCTTCCGCCTGCTTCAATATCAAGTTTTTTAACAAGCTCTCCGAAAGGATAATTCTGATTATCTATTGCCAATAAAGAGCTATCTCCGATTTCATCAAGCAATTGAGCAACTGTTTTGTTTCCTTCTGGTCTGCATCTTAACGCTATTGTATTTACGAACATTCCGACAGTGCCGAGGTATTTTCCTGTTCGTCCGCTCATCGGTGCTCCAGCTGTTATATCTTCACTGCCCGAAAGTTTAGAAAGAAGCACACTGAGGCAGGCCATATAGTATACATATGGCGTTATTCCTCTTACCTTGCTCTTCGCTTCAATTTTTTCATGCAATGCCTTGCTTATTCTTCTGTAATGAAGATTTCCGTTAAAGGACTGTACTGTCGGACGCTGATAATCCTTCGGTAATTCAAGCGCGGGAGCTTCCTCTCTGAACACATTAAGCCAGTATTTTTCATTTTCTTCAGTGTATCCGTCACTTACGGCAAACTCACCGTACTGAACAGCCTTACCGTTTATCTCTCTGCCCATATACAGCTCATTAAGTTCTTCAAAGAATATGGGAAAACTTTCACCGTCTGCGATGATATGGTGAAGTGATACTACCACCGTGTCCGCATTATAGCCGCACCTTACAAGTGGAGCGGAGTCAAGGTCAAAGGCTTTTGCGAAGCTGTCGGGATTTTCTGTGTATTCAACTGATATTTCCGCTTTTTCTTCGATTATCTGAACTATCTGTCCGTCTCTGTTTTCAAATCGGGTTCTTAAGCTTTCATGTCTTGCGATAAGGTCATTTACAGCCTTTTCAAGTCTTTCTCTGTCAACATTATCTGTTTTGAATGCATAGGTGATATTATATAGCGTTGATTCAGGAGCGAGCATTTGGGCTGTATACACTCGCATCTGAGCTTGAGTTGCAGGAATTTCATTACCATATTCTGCCTTGATATATTCAGTTTCTTTTTCTGCAATTTTTTCTGCAAGGTTGCGGAGATTTTTGCTTTCAAAAATATCTTTAACAGAGATTTTGTAGCCCTTTGCTTCAAGCTTTGCAGAAAGCTCAATTGCCTTTAAGCTGTCACCGCCGATATCGAAGAAATTATCAAGAACACTTACTTTTTCACAACCTAAAACATCTAAAATACATACTGCAAGTGCTTTTTCTTTCTCAGTATCGGGAGCAATATATTCTGTTGCTGTCTCGATGCCTTCAAGATCCACATTCGGCAGAGCTTTTCTGTTTATCTTACCGCTTGAGGTGAGAGGCATTTCATTGAGATAAACAAAAGCATTCGGAATCATATATTTAGGAAGCTTTTCGGAAATATGAGCTCTAATTTCCTTGGAATCAAGCTCTTTACCCGTATAGAACACACAAATATATTGCCTTCCCTGTTTATCATCACGGACTAAAGCGACAGAGAGGGTTATTCCTTCTACCTCTGAAACTGCATTTTCAATTTCTCCGAGTTCGATACGAAGACCTCTTACCTTGACTTGAAAGTCGTTTCTTCCGACAAATACAATATTTCCGTCTTCTCGCCAATATCCACGGTCTCCTGTTCTGTATAGCTTTCCTTTGCCAAACGGGTTGTCAATAAACTTTTCTGCAGTAAGCTCAATGTTATTGAGATATCCCTGTCCTACATTCATTCCGGCTATACATATCTCTCCCTGTACACCTACAGGTACAAGATTCATGTATTTATCAACAATGTAAATCTGAGTGTTTGCCATAGGCTTACCTATGGTTATATTTCCAACATCTTCAACCTTTGCATATGTAACCCATACGGTTGCCTCTGTAGGACCGTATATGTTATATATTTCTGCTGAAGTTATTTCTTTCAGTTCTCCTATCAGACTGCTTTCAAGTGTTTCACCACCAAGAATGATAGCCTTGAAGCCTTTTAAAAATTCAAGATATGACTTATCCGCAATAAGGGTTTTCATTTTTGTGGGAGTTATCTGCAGAATATCGCAAGGATGCTTCTTTAGGAGTTTTATAAGTTGGCTCTGCATTCTTGCTTCCTCTTCATCTGCAAGCACTATTTTCATTCCGTTTGCAAGAGGTAGAAGTGTTTCTGTAACAAAAATATCAAATCCTGCTGTTGTTACCGAAAGAATTGTATCCGCATCTTTTGTAATACCGTAACACACATTCTTTTCATTTGCAGTAACATAATTAACAACATTTCTGTGGGTTATGAGTGTACCTTTCGGTTTGCCTGTTGAGCCTGAGGTATAGATACAGTAACAGACATCAGAACTGTTGAACTGAATATTCAAATTTTCTTTATTGTCGTTTTCAAGAAGTTCATTTATGTTTTCATCTGTTATACAGAACCTTGCGCCACTGTCTGAAAGCATATATGTTATTCTCTCTTCGGGATAATCCGGGTCTACGGGTATATATGCCGCACCTGTTTTCAGAATTGCAAGCATTGATGCAACAAGCGATGTTGTTCTTCTCATTCTGAACGCAACAATATCACCCCTGCCGATTCCTTTTTCTGCAAGAGCATGCGCAATTCTGTTTGCTTTTTCATTTAGTTCTTTGTAAGTGAGAATATTGTCACATCCGACAATTGCTGTTTCTTCTGGTTTCTTTTCCGACTGTTCCTCAAAAAGCTTATATACACTAGTATCTTCATCATAAGGAAGATATGTATCATTGAAATCAACAAGGATTTTATCCTTTTCAACCTTCGAAAGCATTGAAAGTTCCCCGATTTTTTTGTCAGGATTTTCAATCGCATCATTCAGCAAGTTCAAGATATGGCCGTGCAAGGAATTTATTTCTTCTTCGGAAAACTTGTCAGTACGATAGTCATAGTGAATTTTTAATGTACCGTCAATATTATAATCTTCAACATGTACCTGAAGATTTTCAAATTGCATACCGTTATGATACCAGTCAACAAAAACGTTACCGTCAATAACCTGAGCATTCTGATATGAAAAAATCACATCGAATAGTTTATTCATCTTTGAATCTGTAAGAATGTCAGTATAATTAAATTTCTGATGTCTTAGTACTGATAATGTTTCCGCCTCAATGGCTCTTATACAATCACAGACAGTAAAATTATAAGACAGTTTAACAGCAACGGGAACAGTATTAACATACATTCCCATTGTGTTTTTTTCCTTTTCGCCCGACCTGTTAAGCACTGTTGTACCGATAAAAAATTCTGTCGCATTTTCTCTTATTCTGCTGATATAAAGTGCAACAATCGTCATTAAAACAACAAAAACAGAGGTATTGAAGCTTTCGGCAAATTTTTTCAAAAGAGAGGTCTGTTCAACACTAAATGAAGCTCTTCTTGCGTCAAATGATACATCTTTCTTTGTTGATAAATAAACCGGTTCACAACACGCTTTGATAATTGAGGAAAAATACTCTTTATCCTTTTTATATCTTTTACTGTTTTGATACTCATCTTCCGTATTCAGATAATCAACATATGAATAAGCAACGGGCATCGTGCCATTAACAAGCAGCTTAAATTGACTTGCGACCATACCGCAGGTCCACACATCGGATATAATATGATGCATCTTTATAAGAATTCCGGAATATTCAGGCAACACCACCGGTGTCAACTCGCAAAGTTCACCGTTCAGCTCAAAAGGTATTTTTGCATAAGCATCGGCATAGACTCTTAATTCATTTCTGCTGTTAAAGAAAAGTACATCAACATCCTTTTCTTCATAAGCAACAACACTCTGGCTTATATTCTCTCCGTTGCAGCTGATGCGAATTCTCAAGGCATCATTCAGCTTATATATAGTATTTACAGCTTGCTTCATTTCCGCAACAGTTTTATCTGTTTTCATAAGCATGCTTCCACAGACGCACGAAACGGAGCCATCTACAAATGACTCTATGTTATATATCTGTTTTTGCGGCTTTGACAAATTCATACAAACACCTCATAGATAAGCTGGCAAAAATATCGACAAATATAAGCTACGATAAAATTTTATTGTTTTTTGCTTTCAATATACTTGACAACATCGCCGACTGTAACAAGTCCGACAATATCTTTATCCGCAATTTCTATATCAAATTCATCTTCAATGGCACAGATAACCTGTATAAAATCATAGGAATTGATCTTCAGATCTTTTCTTAACACCATATCCTCGGTAATTGAAATATTTTTAAGTCCGGTTTCAGCCTGAACAATTGCAATAAGTCTTTCTAACATTTTACTGCTCCTTATATTGCCTTTTGATTTTTTTAGTTGTAGTTTTTTCGAATTCGGTTTCCCTGAACTTCAATACTGAAATCTGTCTGTATGCAGGTTGATTCAGATTATATTCAGCTATTTTATTTTCAATAACAGCCTTTACATTTTCGACATCATAATCAGGGAAAATTTCTGCTGCAATCATTTCGTTTTCTCCGAAAACAACAATTTCTTTTATTTCAGTTATTGCAGCAGTCAGATCGCTTTCAATTTTTTCAGGAGAAAGATTTTTTCCGTTTTTAAGAATTATAAGATTCTTTTTTCTTCCGGTAATGTACAAAATTCCGTTCTCATACTTGCCCATATCACCCGAACAAAACCATTCACCTTTAAAAGCATTACGAGTAGCGTCCTCGTCCTTATAGTAGCCCTGCATTACAGTTTCACCCTTTATCAGAATTTCACCTATTCCGCTACTGTCCGGAGAATCAATCATAATGTCGCAGCAGCACAGTGGCACACCGACGCTTCCGTCAACCCAATACTCCGGTCTGTTTGAAGAAACAACAGGAGCACATTCAGTAATTCCGTATCCGTTGATAATGTTAACACCAAAATCTCTGAATCCCTTTATTATATCGATATCTACAGCTGCACCGCCGCAGCTGACCCATTCAAGATTACCACCGAATGCTTCAAGCACAGACTTAAACAAAATCCGTCTCAAATCAACATTAATCTTCAGTAACACATTGCTAATTTTTATCATTTTTTTAAGTAGTCCGACTTTACCTTTTTCTTCTGCTGAAATCCATATTTTTTTATACATAGATTCAACAACCATAGG
>JAZRTO010000102.1:0-6179 GCA_045652065.1 Acutalibacteraceae bacterium | reverse complement strand
TATTCTGCAATACTTCAGAATATTATTGAATCAATCGATGAAGCTTTTGACAATATGGGAATTGATAACATTATTCTTGACCCCACCGAAGCCATTAACTTCGGCATACAGTTCCTTGATAAGAACAAGAACTATTACAAGCTTTTCCTTACATCATCTCACGGAGAAAAGCTTATCAAGAGAATCATTTCTCTTACTGAGGATAAAATTACAAATGAAATTGAGAATCTCTTTCCCGGAGAAAATACAACAGAATATATCTGTCATATGTACTATACCCTCGGAGGAATGAGAAACATCATCATTCACTGGTTTATGGATTCCCTCAGCATTTCCGCTGAGCAATGCGCTTCATATCTTTCACGTTTTTATCACTCGAACAAGCCTGAAGCACTTTGCGAAGCTATAAGAAATAAAAATCAAGCTTAAATATCAAAATACGGCAGGATAGTCTCCTGCCGTATTTTTTATTCCGACAAATTCTGACACATTGTGGTAATACACCTGAATATATTGACTAATAAGTATTTTTCCTTATAATATAAACAATATACGAACAATGTATAAACAGTACACGAACAATGTATAGACAATACACGAACAGTATATAAACAACATTTGAACAAAAAAAGGAAAGATACTTAATGAGAAAATACCGCCCGAGAAAAGAAAACAAAATCAAAAATATTATCATAATTATTCTTTGTGTTCTTCT
Organism: Acutalibacteraceae bacterium; assembly: GCA_045652065.1. Taxonomy (GTDB): domain Bacteria; phylum Bacillota; class Clostridia; order Oscillospirales; family Acutalibacteraceae; genus RUG806. Next base: position 5,464 of record JAZRTO010000102.1, on the reverse strand, counting down.
GGCAACCGAAACCATTGCCTTTGCTGCTACCGCAATTTTCGGCAAGTCTTCCGCTGAAGCAGAAATACACGCCCCTGCCCCTATAGAGCTGAATATTAATCTTTCAGGTGCCACCGCCGAAATTGGTGTAGCTGCAAGTGCTCTTCTCAACAACTTCACAGAAAACGGAATTTCACCCTCTGACATTACGGGACTTGTAAAAGGTGTGGTTTATTCTGACCTTGTCGTCAATACAATTATGTCAATGGCATATCCCCTGCTTTTCCAGGTTCTGACAAATCTCGAAATGATGGATTTTGCCGAAAACATTGACCTATACCCTACAGGTCCTTCTTATGCAAAAAAGCTTAAGGGCTCTTCCGTAACATGTGTTGATAAGGACGGCACACGAAAGCCTCTTGCAGATGTACTTAACAACGCAGACTCCGACTGGACATATATGAATACGGAAGTAAGCTGGGTCGATACAGACTCTGTGACAAAAACAACAACCCTCTGGAACACAATTAAATGGGGAGTTTCCGATAAAGAAAGCTTTTACAGTGCAATGGCACTAATGTCCGAAGGACTTCGCGGTGTTCTTGAAATATGTGTGCAAAGCAAGGAAAGAATGGTAAACATCAATGTTGTGGATTTCCTTTTGAACACTGATGCTATTCCCATTCACCTTGATGCTGCTAAAATTTACAATTCATCAGAAAAAAGCGGTTATGAAATCTGTCTGATTACTCTTTTCAATACACTGGGACTTGTTGAAGGCGAATATCCTGCTCCTGCTGAGGTTTGCGCATATACAAATCTCGGAGATATATGGAAGGCTATTCTTGAACCCGTTCTTCTTGCTGTTGAAAAGACGGCCAACGATCCTGTTAACAAGCTTACGGATATGCTTATTAACTTTGCAAATGCAATTGAAACAGGTGTTCTTACAAACAGCATGCGATCCCTTAAAATGGACGGCGATTTCCACGATCTCGCAACAACCGTTATGGGCTTTCAGGACGGAGAAATCTACAATCTCGGTGATTCTCTCATAGAAATTATCGGGGAAATGGGAATTGATATTTCGGGCTCCTTCAATAATCTTCTTGACGGACTTCTGAAGCTTATCACAAAAACAGAAGCTGCCGATATGCCAGATATGGATATGCAAAGGCTGTTCTCATGCGCTACGGTTATAACCCGCGAAAACGGTCTCACCTACTATATATCAGATTCACAGCGAACCGTTGATTTTCTCATTGAATATGCAATTAATGAAAAAATCATCGAAAGCGTTCTGGCGCTCACTCCTCTTAACGGAACCCCCGAGGCAGAAACAATCGTTTCCGCAGTGGGACAGAGCAAGGAAGGACTTACAACTATTGCAAAAACACTTGTAACACTTCTCCTTCAGAAGCTCGAAGAAATATCAGTCTGACGAAATCTAAAAGAGCAATGTATCTCAGGATACGTTGCTTTCTTTTTTTACTGCATTTCACAGTTTTTTTAACTTTTTGCATATTGATATACATCATATTATATGTTATAATATACAAAATTTAATAATCCGGGAGGGGTTATTTTGGCAACATGGAAAAAAGCAGTATTCATTATCGTTCTTGTGACATTTGTAGGCATCTCTGTTTCATTCACTTTTTTCTCCATTGCGAGAGATACATTTGAATACAGAGAAGCAGAAAATATCGCAGATATTGAAGCACTTGACGGTTGGGAGTTTTACGGCTTCAACGGTAACTCTGACACAAAAGAAATTCACATTGACTTTGTAAGAGATGAAAAGGGAGAAAATCCCGACAACACAAAACCCGTCATTGCTATCGGTGATTTCACCGTAGTCAGCGACGAATACGTGGAATTTATACATATCGGAAAAGATGTTCAGTATATTTCACCCTCATCTTTTTATTACTGCAAGCAGCTAAAGGCTGTTTTTGTTGATAAGGAAAATCCGTACTATTGCGATGTGGACGGTGTTCTTTTTACTAAAGATATGAAAACTCTGGTACTTCATCCCATTCTTAACGGACAATGGAAGGTAGCAGAGAAAATTGCAGACACCGCTGATACCTTCGAAATTCCCGAAGGTGTGGAAAATCTCGGAAGCTTCTGTTTTTATAAAAACACCGATCTTGTACATCTGACAATTCCGTCTACCCTAAAAACAATCGGTGATATGTCATTCTTCGGTTGCGGAAATATGTGGAGCATCTGGCTTCCCGAAGGACTTGAATCCATCGGCGCTGATGCTTTTACCTACTGCGGCAGCATCAGTCCCGTTATGTATATTCCCTCAACAATAAAATCAATTGACGATTATGCATTTTTCTCCTGCGGCGGCATACAGAAAATGTATATGGGCGCAGAAAATGAAGAAAACATTGAATTTGGTGAAAGCTGGCTTCCGAAAAATGTTCTGAAGGTTCTTTTCCACGTTGCAATAACCCCTGAATACGGAAAGACACTCGATGAAGCTAAAGCAGAAAAAATCCGCATTGATAATGAAGCGGCAAAGGAGGGGTAAGAAATGAGTAAAAATACAGCCTCAAACAAGATTCCCTTTACTCAGAAGGCGGGAGGCCTTATTTCGGAATTCAGAAATCATTGGAATACCCCCGCTGAAGGTAAATATGTTTCATATAAGGAATACTTATCCATTTTCCTTGCAGTAGGCGGTAACTACTCGGCACAGCATCTTTTAGGCATGCTCTCATTCGGAACAGGCTGTTACCTTGTGGCTTACTATTATGAAATCCCCATTCTTACTTTCTCAGCAATAAATGCATTCTTCCTTGTTTCAGGATACCTGTGGAGTATGCTGAATATGGGTATTGATGCAAACCTCGGAATATTACCGAAAAAGACCGAGAAAAAATATTTTGCTCTGTATCTGTCTGTAGCGGCAATCGGTCTTATTATGCTTATACTTGATTTATCTACTCTCCTGCCCCTTCCCGAATCCTTTGTGGATAATATGAATACAAAGTGGCCCGGACTGAATCTTTACAGCATTTTCAAGATTTTCGGCACACATCTCCTTGTATCAGGCTGGGGCGGCTTCAGATGCATAATCATCAAGAAAAAGCTTATACCGAAGCTTGGCAGATATAAGGTCTTTGCATATGCGAATATTGTACAATGCATCATAATGGTAATTCTTATATGTGAGCTTCCTCTTTACGAGCTGCCTCTCATTGACCGAGTCTGGAAGCTTTATGTTCTTTTCCAGCTTTTCGGAATGTTCGGTTTTACCGGCGCTCCTCAGCAGATTGCAGACAACATAAGCCCCAACGGTCACGAAAGAATGCTTGTACGTTGCTGGCCTGTTAAACTCAGCCATATACTCCGTTCTATTATGACAATGGTAATTCCCACTGTTTCAGGCATATTCTTTGTAAACGGCATAAGGGATCGCGGTACCTTCCAGTATATCATTCCCATTGCATTGGGAGTCAGTATCCTTATGATGTATTCGGGTCTTGGCAAAATACAAGAGCGAATTCCGGCTCCCCCTCTCGAAAAGAAGCCCTACTATTCATTCTGGGACTGCATAGACGGTATTATGAAGAACAAATATCTGTGGATAAAGCAGGCTTCAACGCTTCTTGACTCCCTCGGAAACGGTATGATAGGCATAGGACAGATAATGCTTATTTACACCTGGAGAGAAACCGGCTTCTTCTTTGCTTTAGCCGAAAATGCTATTGCATTCGTCGGAAACCCCGGTGCTTTCCTTGCACCCTGGATAAGAAAGCTCTTCCAGTTCAAAACATTGTTTGTGTTCAAGCAGCTTATAATGTTCGCTTCAAGCGGTGTGTTTATTCTTGCATTCCTTTTCCTTGGCGACTCACCTATGCTTTGCGGTCTTGTTCTCTTTATCGGTATATGCCTTCGTGATGCTCTGAAATCTGCCATTGAGCTGGCATCTCAGGATATGGATATCAGAATCAGTGACTATCAGATGTACATTTCAGGTGAACGCTTCGAAGCTTATCAGGGTGTTGTAGGCTGGTTTACAGGTCCTATTTCTGCACTTATCAGTCTTATTATTCCCCTTATGTTCTACCGTGTCGGCTTTACCTCTGACTGGGACGTGCTTTTCATAAGCGATGTCCGCGTCAAATGTATGCTTATAGGTCTTGCATTTGATATGGCAGGTTATCTTCTTATGAGCCTTCCCTATATTTTCTTCTGGGACTACACAGATGAAAAGCATGCAAAAATCATGGAAGAGCTTCAGCAACGCGCCGAAGCTTTATCAACAGATAACAACCGGAATACATCAAGCGCAAATCCCCCCGAACCTGCGGTTATCTCAAAAGAATAAAAAATTAACGGAGCATCACCGATGCTCCGTTTTGTTTATTGCATTATAATTTCAAAAATTGAGTCCGCAAAAAGCTCGTGCATTTCCTTTATCGGATGATTTATGCGGTTTGCAAGAAGCAAGGTAACATCTTCTGTTTTACTCAGATTTTTCCATTTGGTGTAACAATCACAAACCTTTATTTTCATACTTTCTGCCAGCTTTACGGCTGATTCCATGAACTTGTCCATTTTACCTGAATTCTGTATTTCTGCGGTAATTTTCGCATAACCTTTCAGATCTTCAGCCGTATCATCCGCAACATAAGTATTCAGCATATTCGGAGTGAGAAATACTGTTTCAATCTCTCTGTTATTGCACTCGGCAAAGATAGCCCTCCAAAGAGGAAAGATAGTCCTCAAGACTGCCGTTCACATCATTTAGCCCGAAGCATACAATTACAAGATCGGGATGGTGTGCAAAAACATCCCTTTCCATTCTGTCAAGCGAAGCCTTTGCCGTAATTCCGCCGATACCTGAATTTATAACATTCACAGGTATATAATTTCTTACTTCATTGATTTTCTGTCTGAGCCTGTTCCAGTATACGGTTTCATAATTTATTTCATCAATTCCCACCGCACCGTGCGTAACACTGTCTCCGAAAGCAACAATAGTTATAGCCCCGTGCTGACAAAGTCCTTCATAGTCAAGATTAATTTTATCACAAACTCTCATAAAATACTCCCGTAATTTCTTAATCTGATTATACATCAAAGCATGAAAAAAGCAATAACAAAAACGAGGAAGGTCAAGCCACTTGAAGCTGTTTTTCTACAGAAAAACAAAAAAAGCACCTCTATTGAGATGCTTTTTTATGGCGCGCTTCAACGAACGGCGGAATTAAAATTCCGCATAGTTTGAAGCATAGCTTCTGCGCTGCTTTTGCCTAAAAACAGTCCACCGGACTGTTTTTTTTACGGCAAAACCCTCTCAGGGTTCGAGTCCCTTGAAGCTGTTTTTCTACAGAAAAACAAAAAAGCACCTCTATTGAGATGCTTTTTTATGGCGCGCTTCAACGAACGGCGGAATTAAAATTCCGCATAGCTTGAAGCATAGCTTCTGCGCTGCTTTTGCCTAAAAACAGTCCACCGGACT
>JAZRTO010000101.1:0-21164 GCA_045652065.1 Acutalibacteraceae bacterium | reverse complement strand
CCTGTGCATTCTGTGCCACAATGTGTCCCGACTGCGTAATTACCGTTGAGAAATAATAAGGAGGCGGATAATATGAGTGATATGGTATTAATGAAGGGAAACGAGGCAATTGCCGAGGCCGCTATCAAGGCAGGCTGCAGACATTACTTCGGTTATCCCATTACACCTCAGACAGAGGTAGCTGCATATATGGCAAAGAGAATGCCTAAAATCGGAGGCACCTTCCTTCAGGCTGAAAGTGAGGTTGCCGCTATCAATATGGTTATAGGCGTTGCTTCAACGGGAAAGAGAGTTATGACCTCCTCATCCTCTCCCGGAATTTCACTTAAGAGTGAAGGTATTTCCTACGTTGCAGGCTGTGACCTTCCCGCACTTATTGTTAACGTACAGAGAGGCGGTCCCGGTCTTGGCGGTATTCAGCCCTCACAGTCCGACTACTGGCAGGCTGTAAAGGGCGGAAGCCACGGTGACTTCCATAATATCGTTCTTGCTCCCGCTTCCGTTCAGGAAATGGCAAGCCTTACAGTAAAGGGCTTTGAGCTTGCTGACAAGTACAGAATGGTATCAATGATTCTTGCTGACGGTACTATGGGTCAGATGATGGAGCCTGTTTCCCTTGACCTTGAAAGTGAATTTTCTGTTGAGAAGCCCTGGGCAGTAACCGGCACAAAGGGTGAAAGAAAGCATAATATCGTAAATTCACTTTTCTTACAGCCCGAGGAGCTTGAAAAGAAGAATTTCGAAAGATATGAAAGATATGCTCTCGTTGAAAAGAACGAGGTTATGTATGAGGAATATCTTATGGATGATGCAGATATCTGTGTTGTTGCATTCGGTATTACCTCCCGTGTTGCTAAAAATGCTATTAATGTTGCAAGAGAAAAGGGAGCAAAGGTCGGTCTTATCCGTCCCATTACCCTCTGGCCCTTCCCCAAGGAGGTTCTCAATAAGGCAGCTGATAAGTGCAAGGCATTCATTTCCGTTGAAATGAATATGGGACAGATGATTGAGGATATTGAGCTTTCAATAAGATGCAAGAAGCCCGTTCATCTCTGCTGCCGTACCGGCGGTATGATTCCTGCCCCCGAAGAGGTTCTTGCAAAGATTCTTGAAGTAAACGAAAAGGAGGACTGAGAGTATGGCAACAGTATTTGAGAAACCCAAATCCCTTACCGATGCAGTGCTTCACTATTGCCCCGGCTGTACTCACGGTATTATCCACCGTCTTGTAGCTGAGGTTATTGACGAGCTCGGTATTGAAGGAAAGACTATAGGTGTAGCACCTGTCGGCTGCTCAGTTATGGCATATAATTATTTCACCGTTGACTTTGTTCAGGCAGCTCACGGCAGAGCTCCTGCTGTTGCAACAGGTGTAAAGAGAAGCGATCCCGAAAACATCGTTTTTACATATCAGGGTGACGGTGACCTTGCTGCTATCGGTACTGCTGAAACAGTTCACGCTGCTGCAAGACGCGAAAACATTACGGTAATTTTCGTAAATAACGCAATTTACGGTATGACAGGCGGTCAGATGGCTCCCACAACTCTTCCCGGTCAGGTAACTCAGACCTCTCCCTACGGAAGAGATGTTGCAAATGTAGGCTACCCCGTAAAGGTATGCGAAATGCTTCAGAATGTAGACGGAGCTGCTTACCTTGAAAGAGTTGCAGTAAATAATGTAAAGAACATAAGAAATGCCAAGAAGGCTATAAAGAAGGCTTTCCAGAATCAGATAGAGGGCAAGGGCTTCTCACTTGTTGAGGTTCTTTCCACCTGTCCTACAAACTGGGGTATGTCTCCCGAGAAGGCTCTCGGCTGGCTTGAAGATAATATGATTCCTTACTATCCCTTAGGTGTATATAAGGATATTACCGCTGAAAAGGAGGCAGAATAATGGCTACTGTTAATATGCTTTTTGCAGGATTTGGCGGTCAGGGTATTCTTTTTGCAGGAAAATTCCTTGCATATAAGGGGCTTATTGAAGGCAAGCAGGTAAGCTGGCTTCCCTCATACGGTCCCGAAATGAGAGGCGGTACTGCTAACTGCTCAGTTATCTTAAGTGATACTCCCATCGGCTCTCCCATTGTAGATAAGCCCGATGTGCTTATTGCCATGAACCTTCCCTCACTCGATAAGTATGAAAATTCCGTTGTTCCCGGCGGTAAGATTTTTGTTGATTCAACACTTATCGGCAGAAAGGTCGAAAGAACTGACGTTGATGTTTACTATATACCCGCATCCGGTCTTGCCAATGAGAAGAATCTCAGAACTCTTGCAAATATGATTATAACAGGTAAGGTTATAAAGGAAGTTGCCGATATCGGAACTGATAACCTTGAAGCTGCACTTAATAAGGTAATCTCTGCCCGTCATCAGGATATGCTTAATTTTAATCTTGAGGCATTAAGTCTCGGTGCAGAATATTAATGAACAAACAGGTATTTTCTTCTCAGTACAGAAGAAGATACCTTTGTTTTGTTCTTGAATTATAAAATGTATTGATGTATAATTCAGATGAAAAAAATTTTGAGGTGATAAACGAAATGAAATATGTTTTATTTGCACTTCTTGCGGTAGTTGCAATTATTGCTCTTGTTCTTCTCGTATGTGTTATGAGAGCAGTTAAGGTAAAGGCAGGGGAAAATAAAAATAAGCCTGCAATTTCCTGGACAAAAGAAGAAGAGGACAAGTATGCAATGGTTCTTTCCGATATGATAAAGGTGTCAACTGTATCAAAAGCAAGGGGAGAGGACTACAGTGATTTCCTGGAGCTTCAGAAGGTTATGGAGAAGCATTATCCTAACATCTTTGCTACTTTGGAAAAGCACGATTTTGAGGGTAATATTTTAAGATGCTGGAAGGGTACAAACCCCTCTAAGGGGGCAATTCTTCTCATGGGACATCAGGACGTTGTGCCTGCTGCCGAAAAAGAGTGGACAAGAGATCCCTTCTCAGGTGCAATTGAGGATGGCTGTATTCACGGCAGAGGTGCTATGGACTGCAAGAGCACACTTTCCGCTGAGTGGGATGCTGTTGAAGAGTTAATTGCCGAGGGCTTTACACCCGAAGAAGATATATGGCTTTTCTCCTCCGTTAACGAGGAAATTTCGGGCGGCGGTGCTATTGACGCTGCAAAATATCTGAAGGAAAAGGGAATCCGTCTTAATGCAGTGCTTGACGAGGGCGGTGCCGTTATCGGCAATGTTTTCCCCGGCCTTTCTAAGCCCTGTGCAGCAATCGGTATTGTTGAAAAGGGCTTTTGTAACATTAAGTTTACAGCACGCGGTAAGGGCGGTCACGCATCTACTCCTCCTAAAAATACGCCCATTGCAAGGCTCGGTATGTTTATTGCAGAGGTAGAAAAGACAGATCCCTTCAAGCGAGAGCTTGTTACTCCCATTCCCGAAATGTTTACATCTATTGCGGGACACCTTATTTTCCCCCTTCGTCTTGTTATGTCAAATCTTTGGCTTTTCAAGGGACTTCTCAGTAAGGTATTGCCTCTCTTTTCCCCTATGGCAGGTGCGTTTGTAAGAACAACCTGTGCATTTACTATGGCTCAGGGCTCAGAGGCTCCCAATGTTATTCCCGATTCTGCATCTGTTATCTGCAATATGAGACCTTCGGTTCATCAGAAGGCTGAGGAATCCATTGAGGTATTGCGCAGCATTGCAAAGAAATACGATATCGAAACAGAGGTGCTTCTTTCCCGTGACCCTTCAGCTGTTGCTGATCACCGGGGTAAGGAATTCAAGTACCTTCAGAAGTGTATTGAGGAAGCTATTCCCGATGTAGTGCCCATTCCTTATCTTATGACGGGAGGTACCGACTGCAGACAGTTTGAGCTTGTGTCGGACAACTGTCTTCGTTTTACACCTACAAGACTTACTCCCGAGCAGCTGGCTGCAATGCACGCAGCAAATGAAAGCATCGGTGTGAGTGCTCTTGCAGAAGGTGTTAAATTCTACAAATACTACATAATGAACAGATGAAAATCTGTACAGGCTATATGTTGACTTTTTTTCCTTTCCGTTATATAATATGTATAGATTTTTACATGACTGACGGAATGCGCGGAGTACCGCGATGGAGTGTAAAAGTTTTATAATGCCGACCGTCTGGGCGCAATCAGTTAGTAAAATCTGATTGCGCTCTTTATATTTATGCGGACTTTTCTCGTAAATATAAAGATATCAGAGTTTTTCGACGGGGGCTTAGAAAACGTTAATTGCCTGAAAAGGAGACTATAAATATGAAGCACGAAAACTGGATTGGTTTCAATGTTGGTGTATGGCAGGATGAAATTAATGTACGCGATTTCATTCAGCTGAATTACAAGGAATATAAGGGTGACGACAGCTTTTTGTCAGGTGCCACAAAGCGTACCGATGAGTTGATGAGCACCGTTCAGGACCTTTTTAAGAAGGAGCGCAGAAAGGGCGGTGTGCTTGATGTTGATACAGACACTGTATCATCACTTACAAGCTACAAACCCGGTTATATTAATAAGGAAAAAGAGCTTATTGTCGGTATGCAGACCGATGCTCCGCTTAAAAGAGGTGTAAATCCCTTCGGCGGTATCAGAATGGCGCGTCAGGCTTGTGCTGCATACGGATACAGATTAAGTGATAAGGTTGAGGACGAATTCCGTTTCCGTACAACCCACAATGACGGTGTTTTCCGTGCATATGCTGATGAAATGCGTCTTGCAAGAAAAAGCCATATTATAACGGGTCTTCCCGATGCTTACGGCAGAGGCAGAATTATCGGTGACTACCGCCGTGTTGCCCTTTACGGTATAGACCGCCTTATGGCAGAGAAATTAAAGGATAAAAAGGCTCTTGCGGAGAAGCCCTATATTGTAGAAAATATCCGTCTGTCCGAAGAGCTTTTCCAGCAGATTACCTTCCTTGGTTATCTTAAGGAAATGGCAGCAATGTACGGCTTTGATATTTCAGGGCCTGCTAAGGATGCAAAAGAGGCTATTCAGTGGACATATTTTGCATACCTCGGTGCCATCAAGGAACAGAACGGTGCTGCAATGAGCCTTGGCAGAGTAAGCACATTTTTTGACATATATATTGAAAGAGATATTGAAAGAGGAATTCTCACAGAAGAAGGCGCTCAGGAGCTTATGGACGATTTTGTTATAAAGCTTCGTATTGCAAGACATCTTCGTACTCCCGAATACAATGAGCTTTTCGGCGGTGATCCTATGTGGATTACAGAGGCACTGGGCGGTATGGGTAAGGACGGAAGAACTGTTGTAACAAAGAATACCTTCCGTATGCTCAATACTCTTTATACACTCGGAAGCTCTTCAGAGCCCAACCTTACCGTGCTGTGGTCAAATGATCTGCCCGAGGGCTTCAAGAAATTCTGTGCAAAGGTTTCTGCTGACACAGACTCAATTCAGTATGAAAATGACGATGTAATGAGACCTCACCACGGAGATGACTATGCAATTGCCTGCTGTGTTTCCGCTATGGAAATAGGCAAGCAGATGCAGTTCTTTGGTGCAAGATGTAACCTGGCAAAGCTTCTTCTTGTGGCTATAAACGGCGGCTTTGATACCACAAGCGGTATTCATATAGGACCTCAGATGCCCGTAATGGAGGGTGACACTCTTGATTTCGATGAGGTTATGGAGCGTTACAGCGTCTACATTGAATGGCTCAGCGAGCTTTATGTAAATACAATGAATGTTATTCATTATATGCACGACAAGTATGCTTATGAAAAGACTCAGATGGCTCTTCACGATACTGAGGTTACCCGTTTTATGGCTTTCGGTATTGCAGGTCTTTCGGTTGTTGCCGACTCCTTAAGTGCAATTAAATTTGCAAAGGTGCATCCCGTAAAGGATGAGCTTGGTTATATTACCGAATTTACCACAGAGGGCAATTTCCCCCGTTACGGTAACGATGATGACAGAGTTGACCTCATTGCCCGTGATATGACCCATAAGGTAATTACGGAGCTTAGAAAAACTCCTGCTTACAGAAATGCAATACATACCCTTTCCGTGCTTACCATCACATCAAATGTTATGTACGGCAAGCATACAGGTGCTACACCTGACGGCAGAAAGGCAGGACAGGCTTTTGCTCCCGGCGCAAATCCCATGCACAACCGTGAGGAAAACGGTGCACTTGCATCTCTTAACTCTGTTGCAAAAATCCGTTACGAGGACTGCCGCGACGGTATTTCAAATACATTCTCCATTACTCCCGATGCTCTCGGAAAGAGTAAGGATGAGAGAGTTTCAAATCTTGTTAATATACTCGACGGATATTTCGCACAGGGAGCGCATCACATAAATATAAACGTTCTTAACCGTGAGACACTTATAAAGGCTTATGAAGATCCCGAGGCTTATCCCAACCTTACAATCCGTGTTTCCGGCTATGCCGTTAACTTCAACAAGCTTTCCCGTGAACAGCAAAGGGAAGTTATTAGCCGTACCTTCCACGAAAGCATATGACAAAGGGCTTTGTTCACTCAATACAGTCTCTCGGTACAGTAGACGGACCGGGTGTGCGTTTTGTGGTATTTCTTCAGGGGTGTAATCTCAGGTGTAAGTGCTGTCACAATCCCGATACATGGGAAATGAACACTGGCACGGAATATTCTCCCGAGGAAATTGTAGGTAAGGCACTGAGGTATAAAAGCTATTTCGGAAAAGACGGAGGAATTACCCTTTCCGGGGGAGAGCCTCTTTTGCAGATTGATTTTGCAGCTGAAATATTCTCTCTTTGCCGTGAAAAGGGCATAAATACCTGCCTTGATACTTCAGGCAGTATTTCTCCCGATAAGGCGGAAGGACTGCTTTCTGTGACCGACAGAGTGCTTCTTGATATAAAGTACACAAACGACGGCGATTACCGTGAAAATGTGGGCTGTGATATGAAAAGAGTGCTTGAATTTCTCGGGAAGCTCGAGGAAATGAATATACCCGTAACCGTACGTCAGGTTATTATTCCCGGTGTTAATGACACGGAGGAAAATATAAAGATACTTAAAGAAATTGTAAGCGGATTTACGGTTGTTGATAAAATTGAGCTGCTGCCATTCAGAAAAATCTGTCAGACAAAGTATGACAGTATGGGAATGGAATTTCCATTTGGTCATTTACCCGAATGCGGTTCCGAGAAAATAGATTATCTGAAAGCTTTGTTGTAAAACACTATAAATATCCGATTTTGCTGAAGGGGATGGCGATTTGCCATCCCCTGTAAAATTTTCCGGTTTGTATATTTAAGTTAAATTGCGATTTACTTTTTTCAGCAATTGAAATATAATATATCTGTAAAAATTTTTCGGGGGAATATATATGACATTTGAAATTATTAAAAGCGATTTTCTAAAAGACGGAAAACCCATAAAGCTTATATCAGGTGCTGTGCATTATTTCCGCAATATGCCCGATACCTGGGATGATATTTTCCGTAAGCTTCTTGCAATGGGCTGTAACTGTGTTGAAACCTACTGTGCCTGGAATATGCACGAGAAAAAGCAGGGAGAATTTGATTTTACGGGAAACCTTGATATAGGTCTGTTCCTTAAAAAGGCAGGGGAAGCAGGACTTATGGCAATTGTCCGCCCCGGTCCCTATATATGTTCAGAGTGGGAATTCGGCGGTCTTCCCTGGTGGATTCAGACGGATGAGGATATGGAAATCCGTTGTATGAATGAAAAGTATATAGCCTGCTTTGACCGCTATCTCGACAGACTTTTGGCAGAAGTAAGACCGTATCTTGTGACTAACGGCGGTAATGTCATTATGATGCAGTGCGAAAACGAATACGGCTATTACGGAGATGACAAGCAGTACCTTAATTACCTTAAGGAAGGCTTTGAAAAAAGAGGAATTGATGTGCCTCTTTTCACCTCTGACGGTACATCCGAGAGTGACATTCTTGACGGTGCAATTGACGGACTTCTTGCTACTCTTAATTTCGGTTCCCGTGTTGAAGAGAACTTTGTTGCCCACGATAAGCTTTTCCCCGAGTCTCCCAAAATGTGTATGGAAATGTGGAACGGCTGGTTTGATGCCTGGGGTGACGAAAAGCACCATACCACCTCCGCTGAGGACTACGCAAAGGTAGTTGACGATATGCTGAGGCGCGGACACCTTAATATGTATATGTTTATAGGCGGTACAAACTTCGGTTTTACTTCGGGTGCTAATCACTATGAAAAGTATCTTCCCGATGTTACAAGCTATGACTATGATGCAATGCTCACGGAATGCGGCGATGTAACGGAAAAATATATGGCGGTAAGAGAGGTCATTAAGAAGCATATTAATTGCGAGCTGCCTGAAATTCCCGCTGACCGTGTGAAAAAGGCTTACGGTAAGGTAAGTCTTCCCGAAAAGACAGGTATATTCGCTTCTCTTGACCGTCTTTCCTCACCCGTTCACAGCGATGTTCCGAAATGTATGGAAAAATACGGTATCGGCTACGGCTATATAGCATATAAAACTGTACTTAACCGTGACTATAACGATGTTAATCTGACCCTTGAAACCTTAGGCGACAGAGCGCAGATTTATATAAACAAGACCCTCACAGACATTCTTTATATAAACGATTCCCTTGAAACAAGCTTTTCGGCAAAGAAAGGTGATACTCTTACAATTCTTTGTGAAAATATGGGCAGAACAAACTTCGGACCTAAGATGATGAGAAAGAAGGGGATTGCGGGAAGATGTCTTATTGACGGCAGAATTCACTTCCACTGGGATGTTTATCCTCTTGAAATGAACAATCTTAAATCTCTTGTCTTTGACGGGAATGCAGAGGAAAAATCCGCATTCTTCAGAGGTTATTTTGATGTAACAGAGTGTGCTGATACATTCTTAAAGCTTGATAGCTTCACAAAGGGCTTTGTTACAATAAACGGCTTTAATCTCGGCAGATACTGGGAAATCGGCCCTCAGGTGACGCTTTTTGTTCCGAAATCCGTTCTTAAAGAAGGAAGAAACGAAATTATTGTTTTTGAATCTGACGGAATAAAGGGCGAAGCAGAGGTTGAGTTTGTCGCAACGCCTATACTTCAGAAATAAATTTAAAACAAAAACCGGCATAGGTCTTAAGACCTGTGCCGATTGCTTTTTATGAAAATTAATCTCTGAAAAACTCTACCTGTTCATTGTCGTTGCCCTTGACGAAGGCCACGGTAATGGACATTTTTTCGGGAGTTGAATCAAGAGGTACGGTTTTGGGATAGATATGGGGAGTAAAGCCTGCCTCGAGTGCCTTGTTGAAGGCTTCCTCGGGGTTGTCGCAGCGCATAGCAAAGTGCTGCCACTTGCCCTCTTCTGCGTACTTGTCACCGCCGTCAGCAAACAGCTCTATGATGTCGCCGTCACCGATATCAAGCATTACTATAAGACTTTCGCCTTCACCCCAGCGTACCTTTTCCTTCATGCCGAGAGCCTTGTACATTGAAAGTGATTTCTCAATATCCTTGCATCTTAAAGCAACGTGGTGGAAGCCGAGATTTTTAATAACATCGTTCATAATGGTACCTCACAGATATTTTTTTGCGAATTCGCAGACCTTGTCAATGCACAGTGCCCCTGCTTTTGAATAAGGCTCAAGTGCGCTGAAAACATGGGGCAGATGCTTGCCTTCAAATTTCGGGAAGTCAAGAAGCTGTGCTTCAACGGAGCTTTCAAGGAGTGTTCTGAAGAGCCTTCTTGTCTGTGTGAGAGCAAGAGTATCTCCCGAGCTTGTAATGAGAAGTGTGGGAGGAAAGCTGTCTGCTTCACCGATTAACTCATCAATGTTCATATAACGGGAGGTGCTTCTCTTAAATCCCTTTTCACCCCACATCATTCTGCAGTAAAGACCCATTGGAAGAGAATCGTTCATATAAGCGACGGGCGAGGTGAGAGTAAGGCAGGAGAAGTGAAGCCCGTGATCGACAGTATCAAAGTGATTTCTTAATTTTTCAGACTCTGAGAGAGCAGCGGTAAAAGCTGCCAGCTGTCCGCCTGCGGAGTCCCCCGTAAGCATTATTCTTTCAGGGTCGCAGGGTAATTCGGGCATAAGCTCTTTAACCTTGTTTATTGCCTGAGCAATGTCCTGAAGCTGTGACTGAACAAAAACCTCGGGGACAAGACGATAGCTTAAATTGAATACCACAAAGCCGCGCTTTGCAAGGTACTGGGCATAAATCTTATTAAGATCCTTTGTCCCGTACATCCAGCCGCCGCCGTGAATCTCAATTATAACGGGGAGGGGACCCTTTGCATCTTCGGGATAATAAGCATCAAGAAGATGATACTCACTGCCCGATTCTGTATAGGGAATATTGTTTATCTCCTTTATTCCCTCGGGGAGGGAAAGGGATGCTATTCTCTTGTCATCTGCGGGTTTTGTGACTTTGTTCCAGAACTGACCGAAAACATTAATAAGAATATCCATTTTATTTAGCCTCGTTTTTGCTTTCCATTATTGCACAGATGCTTAAAATTGCTGCACATACAAAGACAAGTATAATTGCGGAATAGGCAATTCCCAGCTTCATATAGTCAACCTTTGCAATACTGCCGAGAAGATTTCCCAGGAACTGATTGGAAATACCGAGAATGGTGTTGATATTTACCTTGCCGCTTACAAAGGGAGTTGCAAAAATATCAAAAGATGCATTCATAATAAATGCACTGACAGCACCTGAAACAGAGAGAATAAAGGAAGCGCCGGGCTTTTTTGTTGCTGCGGAAACAATTATAAGTGCAAGGGCAATAACAAGTGTAATTGCAAAAAATGCAAGGAAAACACCGCCCCAGTTAAGGGTTGTGATTGAATCTAAAATTTCCTGCTTTTTTTCGCCTGAAATTGCCTGCCACAAAACTGTAAGAATGTTCTTTTTTTCAGGATCCTTGCTTGCAAGATAGGATGCATACAGATCTTTAAGACTGATGAATTCACTGAGACCGAAGGTGTTGAGAATGTTGCTTTTTATGTCATCTCCTGAGCCGAGCCCTGAGGATATCATTATTCTGAAAAAGGGCAGGAAAATGCTTGCGGGGAAAATAAGAAAAGCGAAAATTGGTGTTAAAATTCTGTGAATGGTTTTCATAATTATCACCTTTATTTTTTATAGGAGGAATTAAGCTGTACTGTTCTGTTGAAAACAAGCTTGTCCTCTGTTGTATCGGGATCAACTGCAAAATAGCCGTTGCGGACAAACTGGAAGGATTCCTCTGCCTTTGCATCCTTAAGACAAGGCTCAACAAGACAGTCCTTGAGCACGATGAGAGAGTCCTTGTTTATCGCATCAACAAATTCTTCATCGGGAATTGAAGCAGGATCTTCAACATCGAAAAGCTTATCGTAAAGACGAACCTCGGCCTTGAGAGAGTCGGGACCTGCCCAATGGATTGTTCCCTTTACCTTTCTTCCGTCGGGAGCATCGCCGCCCTTGGTTGCAGGATCATATGTGCAATGAATACAGGTAACCTCACCGTTTTCATCGGTTTCGAAAGAGGTGCAGGTAAGGAAGTATGCACCCTTGAAGCGTACCTCATTGCCGGGGAACATTCTGAAATATTTCTTGGGAGGATCAATCATAAAGTCGTTCTTTTCAATGAAAAGCTCCTTGCCGAAGGTAACCTCAGATTTGCCCATTTCGGGATGGTCGGGATGACGGTCAATGAGAAGCTTTTCAGTCTGTCCCTCGGGGTAGTTGTCTATAATTACCTTAAGAGGATCAAGAACTGCCATAGCTCTGGGAGCATTTGCATTAAGCTCATCTCTTACACAGCTTTCGAGAAGACCGTAATCAACAACACTGTAAGCCTTTGAAACACCGACCTTTTCAATGAAGTTTCTTATAGCCTTTGCAGGGTAGCCTCTTCTTCTCATACCGCAGATGGTTGCCATTCTGGGGTCATCCCAGCCGCTTACGAGCTTATCTGTTACAAGTCGGATGTTTCTTCTCTTGCTTGTGATACAGTAGTTGATGTTAAGACGGGCAAATTCAATCTGTCTGGGAGGCTCTTCGAAGCCGATTTCCTTTATGAACCAGTCATAAAGAGGTCTGTGGTTTTCAAATTCAAGAGAGCAAAGAGAATATGTTACATTTTCCTTTGCATCGGAGAGCGGATGTGCGAAGTCATACATAGGATATACACACCACTTGTCACCTGTCTGATGGTGGGAAACGTGCATGATTCTGTAAATTACGGGGTCGCGCATATTGAGGTTGGGAGAAGCCATATCAATTTTTGCACGAAGCACCTTTTCACCGTTTCCGTATTTGCCCTCTGTCATCTCCTTGAAAAGACGGAGGTTTTCTTCAACACTTCTGTCACGGTAGGGGCTGTTTTTACCGGGCTCTGTAAGAGTTCCGCGGTATTCTCTCATTTCGTCTGCCGTAAGGTCGCAGACATAGGCCTTACCGTTTTCAATAAGCTTTATTGCACATTCATAAATAAAATCGAAATATTCGGAAGCATAGTAAACATTTTCCCAGTTAAATCCCAGCCACTTGATGTCCTCCATAATGGATTCTACATATTCAATGTCTTCCTTGGAGGGGTTTGTGTCGTCAAGACGAAGGTTACAGATACCGCCGTATTTTTCTGCTGTTGCAAAGTCTATGCAGATAGCCTTTGCGTGTCCGATGTGAAGGTATCCGTTAGGCTCGGGAGGGAAACGGGTCTGTACACGGGTGTTTACTCCCGCTTTTAAATCTTCATCAATAAAGTCGTGTATAAAATTGCTCGAAAGAGCAGAGGTTTCAATTTCTGCCATTGTGAATTCTCCTTAAATAAATATCTCCGGGTTTATTATAATGTTGCCTTGAAGCTGTCAAGTCTTGCAAATACTCTTTCCTTGCCGAGGTTATTGAGAATTGCATGAAGATCAGGTGTGTTTGTTCTTCCTGTTACAGCAATACGGATAACTGTTGAAACATCACCTACGTGACCCTTGAAGGCTTCAGGATTTTTCTTGTATTCCTTTACATTGGGAGTAAAGCCGAGAGGCTCGCAAAGATCTTTGATTTTACCGAACCAGGTGTCCTTATCATCATTTTCATCGAAAACCTTTTTATATGCATCGATAATTGCCTTTGCATCCTCTGCCTTGATGTTTTCGGGAAGAGCTGCTTCATTTACATAGAGGCTGTCATACATATATGAAACATAGCCCTTAACATCGGACCAGGTAATTATATCCTTACGGGGCTTGGGGCTTTCTCGGTCAATGTTGAGAATAGCCTTTGCATAATCGGGGTCAGCAGTGAAAAGCTCATAAAGCTCAGTGTCATAGTCCTTTGCCCAGCTTACGGTGTTTTCGTAAACATCCCCGGCAGACATAAGAGAAACTACGTTCTTACAGATGTCATTGAGCTTGAGAATGTCAAAAAGTGCGCCCGAGGAGCTCATTTTCTTGAAGGAGAAGGGGAAGGAGTATTTGTCCGCTGTGGGATTTGCCTTTCTCCAGTCCTCAAAGTTTGAGTTTGCAAGTGTCATAAGATATTCTATAACACCGTCTGCAGGGAAGCCCTGTTCAACATAGAAGCTGACACTTGCTTCGGGGTCCTTTCTCTTTGAAAGCTTTCTCTTGTTACCCTCATCAAGCTTCATAATGGGAGAGATGTGTGCAAACTTGGGAGGCTTGTAGCCTAAGAGCTTGAAAAGCTGAATGTGTAAGGGGAGTGAGGAAATCCACTCGTCACCGCGTACAACGTGAGTTGTTCTCATAAGGTGATCATCAACTGCGTGTGCGAAGTGATAGGTGGGAATGCCGTCAGTTTTAAGAAGAACCAGGTCCTGAATGTTTTCGGGCATTTCAATTTTACCCTTTATCTGGTCTTCAACCACAATTTTTCTGTTTTCGTCACCGTCGGAGCGAAGACGTACGGTGTAGGGGATGCCGGCCTTGATTTTCTCTTCCTGCTGTTCAATTGTAAGATTGCGGCAGGAAGCATACTTTCCGTAATAGCCGGGGTTAGCACCCTCTTTTTCCTGATTTTCACGAAGTGCGGTAAGGTCATCCTCAGTACAGAAGCAGGGGTATGCAAAGCCCTTTATAACAAGCTCCTTTGCAAAAGCCTGATAAATATCCTTTCTGAGACTCTGCTTATAGGGACCGTATATGCCCTTTTCTGTGTCTTTGCCTGAAATGCCCTCTGTGGGGGCAATTCCGAATGCGGTAAGACCTTCAATTATTTTGTCAATTGCATCGTGTACCTCTCTTTTCTTGTCGGTGTCCTCTATTCTGAGATAGAAAACACTGTCGGGAGTGGAGGCTGCAAGACGGTCAATAAGGCAGGAAAACATATTTCCTATGTGCATATAGCCTGTGGGGCTGGGAGCAAAACGGGTTACCTTTGCGCCCTCCGTAAGATTTCTCTGAGGGTACATTGCTTCATAATCTGCAATGGTTTTGTCTATGTGCGGGAACAGAAGTTCTGCAAGTCTTTCGTAGTCTGTCATATTTTTTTCATCCTTTATCCGAGAATATACAAAGTAAATTATATTACAATACTTACCAAAAGTAAATATATTACTTAAAATATTATTCGCATTTATTTTATATAAAAAGTGACAGAGTGTCATTCTGCGGTTGACATTCAGACATATTTAATCTATAATTTATTCATAATTGGGTAAGGGAAATAAATTCAGCAGGGGGAATTAATATGGCAGACTACAAGATTGCGTTTATTGCAGATATCCATCACTATTCCGAAAAGCTTGGAAATACGGGCAGAGCCTATGAGCTCAGAGAAGGAAGCGATCAGAAGTGTCTTAAGGAAACAGGCGCTGTGCTGGATTCCGCTTTTTCAAAATTTCTAGGTGAAAACACTGACTGTGTATGTATCGCAGGTGACATTACAAACGACGGTGAAAAATGCTCACACGAGGAAGTAAGACAGAAGTTTAATCTTTTTAATGAGAAGAAAAAGCTTTATGTCATAACCTCTACACACGACTGGTGTTCGGACCGTAATCCCCGCCGTTTTGAAGGGAATGAAATTTTTCATGATGTTGAAACACTTTCAGCAGCAGAGCTGACAGAATGGTACAAGGGCTTCGGTGCAGAGGACTGCATTTCTGCGTTCACAACCCCCATAGGTCTGGTATCAAGGTGCTTTCAGGTAACTGAGGGACTTCGCCTTTTAGCCGTACACGATGACTGTGACGGACCCGGAGGAAGCTCCGGCTACAGTGAGGCTCACCTTGAATGGATGTGTGAGCAGCTGGAAAAGGCTGAGAAAGACGGATGTAAGGTGATTGCTATGGAGCATCATTTGCTGCTTCATCCCTTCTGCCGTTTTATAAATTCCGGACAGTCAATAGGCGATAATTTCCGTGTTGCCTCCGTGCTTGCGGATCATGGGCTTCGCCTTATGTTTGTGGGACATTCCCATATGCAGAGAACTACGGAATTTGTATCTGAAAACGGAAATAAAATCACTCAGATAAATTTAGGCTCCCTTACGGGACATCCCGCCCCTGTTACATATCTTACTTTTGACGGAAAAAACGCAAAAATTGATGTAGAATTTCTTAATAGCTTTACATATAACGGGGAAAAATGCGGTTCTGATTATTTCAGACGTCACACCCTCGGTGTTCTTTTTAATCTGCTTGAAGCAGGAAAGAATGATAAAACCGATTTTTATGAAAGACTTCGTGCCAACGGTATAAAAATTCCTTCGTACAACCTTTTGTATCCCTTGATCCGTTTTGCCTGTAAGAAGCTTCTTAAGGCAAAGTGCGGCAGTGCGGGAAAGCTCATAAATTTACTCACATTCGGTAAGACAATAGAAAAGAAATATCTGAAAGCAGTAAAGAATATGCTTCTTCTTGACCTTGTTTCAAAGGTATTCTTAAGTGTATTTGACGGCTCGTATTCCGCAAAGGATATGTCTGAGGCTGAAAAGGAAATTATATGCAGTGTGGGAATGATGCCATCAGGCATAATAAGAAAGCTGCCGCTTAAGGACGGTAAAAAAGAGGGTATTCTTAAAACAACCGATCAGATAGCTGTGCTTACAAGAGAGCTTATGTACCCCGGCGCTCCCGATAATATGAACACGGTTATTGAATTATAATTATGAAAAACGGATTCAGTAGTGTAGAACTTGTAAATTACACAAAGGGCGAGGAAATACTCAATGTGCTGACACATTTTGCGGGTCTTGTTATTCCTCTTTTTATGTTGATAAAGGGAATTCCGCTTTGTAAGGGTGAGATTCTGCCTTTAGTGTGTGTATGGCTGTATGCTCTGGGTACAGCTTTGTGCTTTACCGCATCGGTTTGTTATCACGCGGTAAAACCGGGCATGCTTAAGAAAATTTTAAGAGTAACCGACCACAGCGCAATATTTTTCGCCGTAGCAGGTACAGTTACGGGCTGTGTACCCATTGTATTTCAGAAGGGTAGTCCCGTGGGTGCCGTGCTGATGCTTGTGCTGTGCTGGGGAAGTGTTGCAGCAGGGCTTGTTCTTACGGTTTTCTTTTTCGGAAAATTCAGAAATGTCAGAATGTTTATGTATATCATAACATCGGCAGTGTGCGCTCTTGTTGGTGCGCCTACCTTCAAGGTTCTTCCGAAAGGAGCCTTTGCCTGTATTTTAATCGGCGGCGCTGTTCTGCTTTTTGGTTG
The DNA here is from genome assembly GCA_045652065.1 of Acutalibacteraceae bacterium. Taxonomy (GTDB): domain Bacteria; phylum Bacillota; class Clostridia; order Oscillospirales; family Acutalibacteraceae; genus RUG806. The sequence goes on along the minus strand of JAZRTO010000101.1, from coordinate 4,528 downwards.
TGTGCTTTATAAGCTTGGTGCTAAAAAGAGATATGTTCACTCTCTTTTTCACATATTTATCGTAGCGGGACTCGGTATTTATTGCTACGGAATATATAATTATGTTTATCTTTTGCTCTAATGAATAAGGCGTGTGAAAGGAAAGAAGATTATGGAAAAATTCAATGTTTGCCTCACAGGCGCTACAGGTCACGTTGGTTTTGCAATACTTAAGGAGCTGCAGAATTACACCGACAGAGAAACAAGAATTCTCTTAAGAAAGGATCCCGGTTATTTTGAGGGACTTGCCTGTACAAAGGTAAAGGGTGATATCACTGATTACGACTCTCTTATTGAAGCCTTCAAGGATTGCGACATCGTTTATCATGTTGCAGGCTGTGTTGAAATCAAACCCGGCAATGAGGATTTTGTTTATAAGGTAAATGTAACCGGCACAGAAAATGTTATAAAAGCTTGTCTTGCAACAGGTGTAAAAAGATTAGTTTATATGTCAAGTGTTGATACATATATTCCTCTTCCTGACAATAAGCTTATGACTGAGGTTTATGATTACGATCCCGATAAGCTTGAGGGTACATATGCAAAGACAAAGGCAGAGGCTACCGCAAAGGTGCTTGCAGCAAATAATCCCGGAGTTCTTGAAACTGTTGTATGCCAGCCCAGTGCTTGTATGGGCCCCTACGATTTCAAGGTATCAAGCATCGGCAGTATGGTAAGAATGTTCTCATCAGGTAAATTTCCTATCACAATGACCTTCGGTGCATATAATTTTGTTGACGTAAGAGATGTTGCGCTCGGTACAATTGCCGCAGGCGATAAGGGCGGCGCAGGTGCTGTATATCTTCTTTGCAATAAGAGCTGCTCAGTTGACGAATTTATCAGACTTCTTGCTGATGTTTCAGGTAACAAGCCTCCCAGAATCAAGCTCGGTAAGGGCATAATTGATCTTGCGGCTCCCATTATGGAAGTGTTCTACAAGGTTTCGGGACAGTCTCCCATATTCACACGCTATGCTGTAAGAAAGCTTGTTTCCAATTGTAATTTCTCTTATGAAAAGGCTCAGAAGGAGCTTGGCTACAATCCCAGACCTCTCAGAGAAAGTCTTAAGGACAGTCTTCAGTGGATAAAGGAAACAGAGGGTTAAGTCTGAGCTGTCAAAGGCTTCACACAATAAAAAATCGGGTATCGGCTTAAAACCGATACCCGTAAGTTTTTGTGTTCAGATTTAGAATGTAACTGTGTAATCCTTTTCGAATGTCATACCAACCTGAGCATTGATGCCGATTTTTGTTGAAACATTCATTACAACGGGAGCTGAGAAGTTAATCCAGGTGATGTTACCTGTTGCCTTGTCAACCTTGCACTTAACAGTACAATCATAATATTCTGTTTCAAAGCTCTTAACAATAAAGCCTGCTGCATCCATAACATCATCAGTCTTGATGATTTCAAAGCCTGAGGAAACACCCTGACCGTATGTGGGATTCTTTTCTGTCTTTGCAACGATAGTGATTTCATATTCGCTGCCGTTGTCCTTGCATTCTGCGGAAAGGACATCAGCTTCAGTAAGCTTACTTGAGTAGCTTTCTCCGGGGAGAGGGAACTTTTCCTTGATGGCATCTGTTCCGTCATATGTTTCGGGCGTGTTGTTGGGCTTAAGGAATGTACCTATGAGGTTTTCACCTATAGACTGAAGAGCTGAGGGAACAACGAGCTTATCAGTGTTGTGCTTATTGTCCTCAAAGTTTCTGGTAACAGACTTTGCACTTGTCTTAATTTTGTTTACAGCAGTATTATAGTATTCAACGATAGCAGCTGTGCCCTGAGGTGCACCTGAGGGTGCGGGAGCTTCAGTTGCGGGAGCTTCTGTTGCGGGAGCTTCTGTTGCGGGAGCCTGAGTAGCAGGTGCTTCTGTTGCAGGAGGCTGAGTAGGAGGTGCCTCTGTTGCAGGAGCCTGAGTAGCAGGTGCCTCTGTTGGAGGAGCTCCAGTTGCAGGAGCCTGAGTAGCAGGTGCTTCAGTTGCAGGAGCCTGAGCGGTGGGAGCATCTGTGTCAGTAGACTGGATAACAGGAGCCTGGGTAGCAGGAGCCTGAGTAGCAGGTGCCTGAGTTGCGGGAGCCTGAGTAGCAGGTGCTTCGGTAGCGATAGCATCAGTAACAGCAGGAGTCTGCTCGGGCTGAGGAGCTACATTTCCGGAAGGAACACCGGCAACGGGAACTATCAATTCAATTGTTGTGCAAGCTGTGCAGGAAGCTGCAATTACAGCTACAAGCACGAGGGCAAGAACTTTTTTCAGTTTCATAATATTACCTCCGTCGGTATGCGTTTTTTTATATACCTCGTATATAATAATTACTCGTCGCAGATTTGTCAATAGACAAATTGTAAATAATAAGTAATTTATCCGACAGGGTGTGCAGCAAATGTAAACGGATGTGACGCAAATAAGTCTTGATTTTCTTACGGAGTTGAGTTATAATGATCTCGTATCTATGCGTATTACCGACTGAAAGGATGATTAATATGAAAAAGCTGACTTCAATTTTACTTGCGGTGATTCTTGCATTTTCCTGCCTTGCCGTTATCGGTTTTGCTGCAGAGAAGGATGGTTTTTTAGAGGTATTTACCGTAAATCCTGCCCCCGAAAGTGAGAGTAAGATTGCCGTAATCGGTGTTAACGGAACAAACTATGTAAATAAGGGCGAAACATTCCGGTTTAAGGTTGAAACAATCGGTGATTATGTTTTTGACCAGACCACTGTTCTGAAAGTTGCTAATACCCATTATGCGGCAGATCTTGTGCTTAGGGGTGAAACTGAGTACGGTTATATTATCGAGCCTGATATGAACGGCGTCTACACTATTGAAAATATTGAAGAAGACCTTTATATCTACGCATGTAATCTTGAAACCGAAAGCTTTGCGGGAATCAAGGATTTTCTTCTCAATATGTTCAATTTCTTCCTTAACCTCATGAAGTGGTTCTTCGGAGTATAAAATTTTGCGGTGTTTTCCTTGTGAAAGCACCGTTTTGTTATGTTTATAGGTAACTTACACAAAAAATGCCTGAGTTTTTCTGTCGATTTATCAAAAAATTGACTTGAAAATGCTATTTTGTTTTTGATATAATATTTAAGGTTAAACGGGCGTAACGCCGTTTACATAAAAAGTAAAAAAGCGGATACGGAAAAATCCGTGCTGCATAAAGATTTGGAGGAATAAAAATGAGCAAAAAATACGTTTATTTGTTCAGAGAAGGCGACGCTTCAATGCGCGAGCTTCTCGGCGGTAAGGGCGCTAACCTTGCTGAAATGACAAAGATAGGTCTTCCTGTTCCCCAGGGCTTCACAATTTCCACAGAAGCTTGCACACAGTACTATGAGGACGGCCGCAAGATCAATGATGACATTCAGGCTGAAATTATGGAATACATCGTTAAGATGGAAGAAATCACAGGTAAGAAGTTCGGCGATCTTGAAAAGCCCCTTCTTGTTTCTGTTCGTTCAGGCGCACGTGCTTCCATGCCCGGTATGATGGATACAATCCTCAACCTCGGTCTTAACGAAGAAGTTGTAGAAGTTATGGCTGCAAAGTCAGGTAATCCCCGTTGGGCTTACGACTGCTACAGAAGATTCATCCAGATGTACTCCGATGTTGTTATGGAAGTTGGTAAGAAGTACTTCGAAGAGCTCATCGATAAGATGAAGGAAGAAAAGGGCGTTACTCAGGACGTTGACCTTACAGCTGACGACCTCAAGACACTTGCTGCTCAGTTCAAGGCTGAATACAAAGCTAAGATCGGTAAGGATTTCCCCTCCGATCCCAAAGAACAGCTTATGGGTGCTGTTGAAGCTGTTTTCCGTTCATGGGACAACCCCCGTGCAAACGTTTACAGAAGAGACAACGATATTCCTTACTCCTGGGGTACTGCTGTTAACGTTCAGGCTATGGCTTTCGGTAACATGGGTGACAACTGCGGTACAGGTGTTGCTTTCACACGTGACCCCGCTACAGGTGAAAAGGGCCTTATGGGTGAGTTCCTTACAAATGCACAGGGTGAAGACGTTGTTGCAGGTGTTCGTACTCCCATGCCCATCGCTGAAATGGCTGAAAAGTTCCCCGCAGCATTCGAGGAATTCAATAAAGTTTGTGCAATTCTTGAAGATCACTACAGAGATATGCAGGATATGGAATTTACTGTTGAAGACGGTAAGCTCTATATGCTTCAGACAAGAAACGGTAAGAGAACTGCAAAGGCTGCTCTCAAGATCGCTTGTGACCTCGTTGACGAAGGCATGATCGACGAAAAGAAGGCAGTTGCTATGATCGATCCCAGAAACCTTGACACTCTTCTTCATCCTCAGTTCGATGCTAAGGCTCTCAAGGCTTCAACACCCGCAGGTAAGGGTCTCGGTGCATCTCCCGGTGCTGCTTGCGGTAAGGTTGTATTCACAGCTGAAGACGCTGTTGAATGGAACGAAAGAGGCGAAAAGGTTGTTCTTGTTCGTCTTGAAACATCTCCCGAAGA
>JAZRTO010000100.1:0-57239 GCA_045652065.1 Acutalibacteraceae bacterium | reverse complement strand
AGAGAATTGGGATGAGCACCGATGTTCATTATCCATATTTCACCTGAGCCGTCATCGGGAGTAAAACGAAGTCTTGTAAGAAATTCGTGCTTTTCGGGAAGACGTCTTCCTGTAGAAAGACCGCCCTCAATTGCAACTCTGCCGGTAAAGAGTCTGCCGGGCTTTCTGTTTCTGTAAGCTTCAACACTGACTTCCACTGCTTTGTTGAAGAGCAGTTCCATATATTCGGGCACCTTACCGTCAGAAGGAATGCTTACAAGATTAGCCTTGCCCCAATACCCGAGAGTATCAACACCCGAGTGAGAGTGAGTACAGCTGAAATTCACAGCCTTGCAATTCTTCATTTCGGGACGGGAAAGAATCATATTTCTTATTCTGTTTACTTCAATATTTGTAAGTCCTACAATATCGGCACTTATCCAGATAATACCCTCATCATTTCCCGTATCAAGCCACATTGCATGGATATAAACGGGAGAAAGAGTACCTTCCATTTTATGTCCTGAGCCGTGACCTGCTATCCAGTATGTTCTGTCAAGTGAAAGATCAGGCATAATTTCTGTTTTTGCAAAGCCGGCACGGAAGGTGTCACCTGAAATAACAACGGGCTTTTCCTCGGGAATTGGAAACGCTGTTGAAGTTTTCTGAATTTTCTTTCCGTAGTTTTTTGTAATTTTCACAATGCCCTTTGAGGCTAAATCCATAATATCCATTTTCTCGTCTCCTTTACTGTGCGTAACGGTCTATTTTTCCGTCCTCGTCAAGAACAGCCATAATTATATAAAGTCTCGGAATATGGAAGGGACCCTTGAAAATATTACCCTTAAGTGTTGTTGAAACAGTATTATCATAGTGAAGATAACCGTACCACTCGCCGTTTTCCTTATCAAGGAAATACTTTTCGCAGTATTCCTTGAACTCCTCATAAAGCTTCAGGTACTTTTCCTCACCGAAAAGCATATAAGCCATTCGGAAGGCTATCAGGGCTTCACACTGAGGCCACCAGAGCTTCATATCCCATTCAAGCTGCACGGGAGGCTTGCCTGAAAGATCGGTAAATGCAATAATGCCCCCGTACTTTTTGTCTATACCGAGAGGAAGGGTGATATCAATTATTCTCTTTCCTGCTTCAATTGCTTCTTTATTGTCTGTAAGCATACCTTCAAGCATTATAAACCAGGCAGCCTCAAGAGAGTGTCCGGGGTTTACGATTCTGCCCGAGGGTGAATCTACAAATTCTCCGTCTTTTGTTACACTTTCAAGCAATGCCTTTTCCTGAAGATAACCGCCGTGAAGAATTTCATCAAGACATTCCTTTGCAATTTTATCGTATTCATCTCTTTTTGCAGAATTCATACTTCTCATAACCTGTGCGGTTGAAAGCATAATCATTGCAGGTGAAAGTGCCTTTGTTCCGAGATTTTCCGGATTGATTTTCGGCTGATTCTTTCTTACACCGGTAAAGCATTCGTATGCCACGGTAAAATACTTTTCGGCAGACACGAGAACCTCTTCCCTGCCCGTAGCCTTATAAAGCTCGGCACAGCCGATAGCCGCAAAGGTTTCAGAAAAATAATATCTTCTCTTCTGCAGCTCTCTGCCATCCTTTGTTACAGTGAAGAACATTCTTCCGTCTGTATCCGTACAAGCAGGAAGAAAGCTGTAAATACACTCTGCTGCCTTAAGATAATCGGGATTTTTTTCAATGGTATTGTATGCCTTTGAGAATACCCATAAGGCTCTGCCCTGAAACCATACACTCTTATCTGTTCCGTAAATTTCACCCTTTTCATCAAGCTGGGTAAAAATACCGCCGTTTTCAAAATCAAGAGCATTGTTGAGCCAGAAGGGCAAAATATTTTCTGTAAGAACTTTTCTGTAATCCATAATAAAAACCTTTCTTCAATTTATGATAAATCAGATATGATATTTTTAACTCCTGCAAAATCCGCATATAAAGCAGCTTCACTTTCGTTTCCGTCAACAAAGCTGTAAAGGATATAAGCATCTTTTTTCTCACCGAGAGCCTTAATTGCAAGTGCACCTGCATCAAGAATAAAGGCGAGAGGCATTTCCTCTATATAGCGGAACATTTCTGAATTTTTAAGCTGTGTGACATACTGCCTGTCCTTTCTCATATCAAGACAGAAGGATATACAATCCGTCCCGAGAAGCACACCGCCGTATCTGTCATTGGGAAGTGTACTGATATCCGTAAATGCCGTAATGTCACAGCAAAGAATAAGCTTATCAGCACCTACGGTTTTCACAGCCTTGTTTATAAAATCGGTAAGCGTATCTGTTTTCGTATCACCGTCCTTGAAGGACATATAGGAAGGAGCTGAAAGATAATAATCCTCAGGGAAGCAGACATTATCAAGCATTACCGAGTTAAATCCCATATCAACTGCTTTTTTCATAAGCCCCGTAAGGTACTCGGTTGATACATCCGAATAAGGATCAATCCACATAGCGCCTGAGCTGTCTTCAAAGAAGCTGCCGGAGGCGGTAAGCACCTCTGTTCCTGCAAGAGAGGAAGCAGCAATCGTATCCTTGAAGCAGCTGATATATGCAATACACTTTATACCCTTTTTTGCAAGCTCCTTAATTTTTTTGGCACCGTCACTTACTATTTTATCGGCAGATGCACCGGTAAACGAACCGACATCAAAATACACATAGCCGTATTCACTTTTAAATTCCACGAGAATGGTATCAGCCTTCTGCTTTTTCAGTTCCTTTAAGATATCGTCGGAGGTCTTACTGCCAAAAGCTTCAGCAGAAATAAAAGAAATCTTTGTTTTCTGTTCTTCTGCAATAACAGGAGCCGGCACATCGCTTTCAGGCTCTCGTCCGGAAAGAAGCACCCCCGTATCAAGAACGATAAGAGTTGAGATAAACACAAAAATACACAAAAGAGAAGTAACAATCTTCGCTTTTAATGACATTTTTTCTTTTATCGGCACATTTTCTCTGAAGCCGTCAGGACTCACCTTTGACGGGTATTCAGCAGAAAAACGATAATAAGCCTTTGTTCTTACCGTTTCGGGAGCTCGTTTCTCCGAAGCGGAATTAACCCTTTTTCTGAACAGAGCATTACGCTTCTTCTCACGATCAAGCTTTTCCTTTTCAAGCCTTTCACGGTAACGTATAAGTCTGCCGTTCTTCTTTTCGGGAAGGGAAATATTCGGATTTTCTGTTATCATTTTTTTCTTTTTCATTAGCTTACACCTTTATAATCACAGAAAAATCAGTATGTCTTTCCAATAATTTTGCATTGCAGACAACCTCGCGGATGAATAAAATATAGAAAGAAGCTTTATCGCGGAGGTTACTTATGAACTTACTTGTCAGAAACGAGTATCGTACGGAAATTATACTGTCATCCCCGGAGCTTGAGAGCTACGGCATTACATATGAGGAAATAGACTACGGTAATATAGAAACAAGAAGATTTTTATGGGCTCTTCAGAGAGAAGTGCAGAAAATATACGGTTACAGAATAAATCTGTCAGGCAAAATGCTGATTGAAGTAATACGGGACAGTGAGGATGTTATAAGAATCTGCTTTTCCCTTCTGTCACCCAAGCAAGCTGATGATAATTCAGTAAAGCAGCTTGTAAAAAGCTGCACAAATCCCCTGATTGCCGAATTTTCCGATTTCGAAGAAATGCTCGAAGCAGTTTCGATTATCGGCTTCGACATAAAAAGCAGCCTTTTTGAAAAAAACGGAAAATACAGAATCAGCTTTTTCGCCGATGAAGCAACTCAAAGCATCCTTACATTCACTCTTTGCGAATTTGCGGAAATTTTTGAAAACTCACCAAAAGAAGCCGCTCTGTGCAATGAGACATGGAATATTATTTCAGCAGACAATGCTGTAAATTGCTTACAGGAGCTTTTTTAAAGTACTGACTGCCTCTTTTTTATCCCCTTTGAAAACATAGCTTCCTGCAACAAGAACATTAGCACCTGCTTTTTTTACAAGAGGAGCTGTATCCTCGGCAATGCCGCCGTCAACCTGAATATCAGTAGAAAGTCCGAGTTTTTCACACTCACGGCGTATTTCCTCAATTTTTTCAAGCTGGTTTTCCATAAAGCTCTGTCCGCCAAATCCCGGCTCAACAGTCATAACAAGCACCATATCAAGATCTTTGAGATAAGGAAACACCTTTTTCGCAGGTGTGGCAGGCTTAAGAGCAATACCTGCCTTCATTCCGAGACTTTTTATAAGCTCAACGGTTTCTCCTGCATCGCTGTCGGATTCAAGATGAAAGGTTATCATATCAGCACCGGCATCGTGAAAATCTCTGATATATTTCAGAGGCTCACTTATCATAAGATGAACATCAAATATTGCCCGGGAGCATTTGCGCAGTGACTTTATGACGGGAGCACCCAGTGTTATATTAGGAACAAAATGTCCGTCCATAACATCAATATGAAGCATTTCGGCGCCTGCATCAAAGCATGCAGCGGCTTCCTCACCGAGCCTTGAGAAATCACTTGCAAGTACAGATGGCGATACTTTTATCATACTTTCACCCTTTTTATTTTTTATCAATTCAGTATACCACAAAATATACTGTTTTGCAACATTATTTATTATTAATAATCGGAGAAAAATATGGCGGTATTAAGACAATTTTAAGAAAAGTAAAATATCATTTGTATGTGAGAAATAAACAAAGCCTTGATTTTCTTACCGGTGTGTGATATAATAAACCGAAAATACGGTTTTCCGTACTCGTACATTTCAGAAGGGAAATTTATAATGAAAAAAATGTATCTCGCCATATTTTTAATTATTCTCGTTGCAGTCGTTTTTGCAGGCTGCTTAAGCTTTTCCGGCACACTTTCAACATCCACAACTGAGCCTGATGATGAAACAACATTTGAACAGGCAGAAAACACAACATCTGTTTCCACTCCCGAAAATACCACTGCAGCTGTTGTTCCCGGTAATACAGTTCCCGGAGTTCCCGAAAATACCACCGCAGCCGTTATTCCCGGCAATACAGTTCCCGGAACTCCCGAAAATACTACCGCTGCTGTTGTTATCAACCCTGATGCTACAACATCCGCTCCTGTTGTAACACAGCCCCAGGGACAGACTCCCGTAACACCTGATACAACTGTTGTTCCTCAGCCCGGTGTAACAACACAGCCCGAAACAGAAGCAACTATCCCGAACACAGCTCCCTCAACAAGTGAGTATGACATCCTTAAAAGCGGAACATTCCATATGTCCGGTACAATGACAGACAAAACAGGCACAATAACTCCCATGGAAGTAGCTATTACTCCCGACAGCATCTATATGCTTTCAGACTTCAGCGGTGTTCCTATGGGTATGCTTATCAAGGATAACAAGGTATATATGATTTATCCTGACAAGAAGTCCTATCTTGAGCTTTCAGACTCTCTTATGAGTATGGCAGGTCTTGATGTAACTGAGCTTACAAATTCCGATTCAGTTAATTTCGGTTCTTACGGTATGCTCAACGAAGCAGCTTCCGTAACTCAGGTTGTTCATAACGGCAGAACCTGCCAGGTTTATAGCTTCAAGGTAGACTCTGGCGAATCAAGAGTTTATATGGACGGAACAAAGCTTGTTCGTCTTGCATCATATGACACAGGCGGTAAATTTATAACCGCTACCGACATCACTTCAATCACATCCGCCGTACCTGAAGAAAAATCTGCACCGCCTTCAAGCTATAAGGCATACAAGGGTATGACAGGTATGTTCTCATTTATGACTCTTCTTGAAGGTGTAATGGAATAATATGAATAAGGTTGCACTGGTAACGGGTGCCGGCAAAGGAATCGGCGCCGCTATAGTAAAAAAACTGTGTGAAGACGGTTTCTCCGTTGCAATCAACTATAACACATCAGAGCAAAGGGCTTTATCTCTTTGCTCTTTTTGTGAATCTGAGGGCTTTGATGTTTTACCCGTAAGGTGTGATATTTCGTCCTCTGCAGAGGTTGAAAGAATGTTTACGGAAATTGAAGAAAAGCTGGGCAATGTCAATGTACTTGTAAACAATGCAGGTGTTTCCCTTTGGGGACTTTTTGACACAGTAACTGATGAGGAATACGAAAAGCTCATCGGTTCAAATCTTACAGGCACCTTCAATTGTACAAGACGTGCAATCCCCTCCATGCTTCGGGGAAAATACGGAAGAGTTATAAATATTTCTTCTGTATGGGGACAAACGGGTGCTTCCTGCGAAGCCGTATATTCAATGACAAAAGCAGGGCTTATCGGTCTTACAAAAGCATTAGCAAAGGAATATGCCCCCTCGGGAATTACCGTCAACTGCATCACCCCCGGAGTTATTGATACTGATATGATGAGTCGTTTTTCCGACGAAGAAAAGGCTGCAATCTGCGAGGAAATCCCCACCGGTACAATGGGGACTCCCGAGGATGTGGCAAACACGGTTTCATTTTTCGCAGACAGCAAATCCTCTTATATAACGGGACAGATTCTCGGCATAAACGGTGGGATGATATAAGATTAACAAAAAAAGAAATAGGCATAAGACTGGTTCTCAGTCCTATGCCTTTATTTTTTATCTGATTATTTTTTCTCTGATTATTTTTTCTCTGAGTATTCCTTTATAAAGGCCATCAACACAGAAGCCTTTAGGCATATAGCCTCTTTTTTCATAATAAGTCTCAAGCACCTTATTGTCATCTGCGGAGTCAAGTCTGAAAACATCCTTTCCGCATATGTGTGCATATTCCTCCGCGAAATCCAGGAACACCGCACCTGCACCCTTTTTATCTATACGAGCGCAGAAATTATGCAGATAAAATGCAGATTTCTGTTTATAATCGGAAATATGCTCCCAGCGGTCATCCTCGCTTTTAAGCACCGCAGCTGAGACAATTTCACCCGATGAAAGCTCTTCAAGAACAAAAACCTCACCGTTCTTGCGATGGGCATCGTAATAGGAAACGGGATAGACCTCATCGTAAAAGGTGTTATTCCACTGGTCAATTCCCACCTCATCCATCCACTTCATACGGCTTAGAATAATTGAGAACATTACGGGAATTTCTTCTTTTCTTATCTTTCTGAAAACATATCCCTTATGTGCTTCCGTAAGCCACACAATACGGGCAATGCTGTTCAGCACAGCCTTTTTATCACCGCTCCACAAGGGAGCAGCGAGAGTATTTTTATTTCCGTCTCCCGTAAGACGGTGTACAGCCACATCATCGGGAATAAGAGGAATAAGCTGCAAAAGAATTTCAAGATATTCTGCCTTAGAAAGAGCTTCAAAGCTGCCCTTTTCATAATCTTCATACAAACGGCTGTCCCGAAGCACGTGAAGAAGCTGAAGCTTTATTCCGTCGGTTTTATTTTCCAGAGCAAAAAGCAGAGTATTCTTCATATCCTCTGCTGTCTCCCCGGGAAGACCGAGAATTATGTGAGTTATAACATAAATACCTTCACTGCGAAGCCTTTTTACAGCATCAGTATATTCATCATTTCCATAGCATCTTCCGATATATGAAACGCTTTCCTCCTTTGATGTCTGAAGCCCCAGCTCCACCCATACAGGCTTTACTTTATTAAGCTCCCCTAAAAGCCTTACCGTTTCATCAGGGAGACAATCGGGTCTTGTAGCCACGGACAGCACATCAACCTCGGGATGATTTATTGCAACGGTAAAAAGCTTTCTCAGCTTTTCTGTTTCCCCGTAGGTGGAGGTAAAGCTCTGAAAATAAGCAATATATCCCCCGCCCTTATTTTTATGTTCAACACGCTTTTTTGCATTTTCTATCTGTAAGCAGATATCACTGCCCGATTCGGCAAAATCCCCCGAGCCTGAGGATGAACAGAATATACAGCCGCCTGTCCCCTTTGTGCCGTCACGGTTAGGACAGGTAAAGCCTCCGTCAAGGGACAGCTTATATAATTTTTTGCCGAATTTTTCACGGCAATAATCATTCATTGTCTTCATTTGTGATAGCTTTCACCTGCATTTATTTTGTAGCCTCTGTAAATCTGTTCAAGAAGCATAATTCTTGCAAGGCGATGAGGGAAGGTCATTTTTGACATAGAAAGCCGCACACTTGTCCTTGCCTTTACCTTTTCGGAAAGCCCGTAAGAGCCGCCGATGATAAAGACAATGTGGGATGTCCCCGAAAGTGCGGTATCTGAAAGTAATTTCGCCATATCCTCTGAGGAATAAAGCTTTCCCTCAATACAAAGGGAAATCACCTTTGCCGACTGGGGAATTTTTTTGAGTATCTCATCGCCCTCTTTTTCGAGAACAGTATTTATTTCATTTTCTGACGGATTTTCGGGAAGCACGCCTGCTTTTATCTCAATGACATTCACCTTTGCAAATGCCTTCAGCCTCTTGAGATATTCGTCAGATGCCATTTCAAAAAAAGCATCCTTCAGCTTTCCTACGGAAATAATTGTTACAGTCTGCATATTACCTCTTAAAAAACTATGTATTTTCCCATACTTCCTACGGGAGCCACCTCTAAAATATAATCCTTGTTAATCTCAGCACCCATACGCTTAAGGTATGAATTGGTGCAGGAAAATGCCCTGTCGGGTGTATTATTCTCACGGCTTAAGTGCCCCAGCACAAAACGGCGTACTCCCATCTCCAGAAGCTCACCTGCCGTTTCGGCACATACATTATTGGAAAGATGTCCGAGCTCTGAGCGTATTCGTGCCTTGAGATACGTAGGATAAGGTCCGAAATCAAGGAGATTTTCATCGTAATTTGACTCAAGCAGCACAAGATCGCAGTCCTTAAGGTTACGGAGAATTTCTCCTGTCATTTTTCCTGTGTCGGTACAAATTCCTACTGTCTTATCCGGAAGAATTATTTTGTAGCCGCAGCTTTCCTTTGCATCATGTGAGGTGGGAAAATAAGAAATATGCATATTTCCTATTGTTACTCCCTCGGGCATTATTTTTTCAAAAGGAAACTTCCCGTCAAGCACACCCTTGCCGAGAAGTCCCGACAATGTTCCGCCCGTAGCATAAACGGGAATATTTTTTTTCGTGGCAAAAACACGAAGACCGCTTACGTGATCATCGTGCTCGTGTGTTACAAAAACTGCCTTCACCGCATCGGGGGAAATACCCGACTTTTCCATTGAAAGAAGCAGCTGTTTATTATTTGTACCTGCATCTATCAGTATGCCCTCTGTAGCCGTTCCCACATAAGCGGAATTTCCGCCGGATGAAGAGCATAATGTTGAAAATCTTGCCATAAATCTCCTATGGAGAAAGCCGTGCTTCCTCCCTGTATAAAATCAGGCTTTTTTCTCAGTTGTATAAAACCAGATTTCGCCTTTTCTTTTTGAATTATAAAAATTAAAACCGCCCTCAAGTCCCGTAGAGTCGCCTCTCTTCTTATCACCTGTTACGGGATTTTCGAAGAGATATTTTGTATCGGGCAGAATATGAGGATAAACCACAACATTATTAGCTTCGGCTTTTTCCGTTCTTATTACCTCAATAAAGCCGCTTCCGGTTTCCTCGTTATGGAACTGCACACCGTACCAGCCGCTTTCGGGAGAAGTGAGCTGATAATAATCTCCGTTCAGCTCAAACTCAGCCGCTTTTCTCCATACGGCAACCATCTTTCTTGCCACGGCGAATATCTTGTCGCTGTCATCAAAATCAAGACATGCAGTAAGAGCCGGAGTCATTGCAGCAAGATAAGAAAACTCATCAAGATTTCTGTTTCTGTACATTCTCACATCTTTCTCTTTTGCATGAGCTCTGAAATAAGGAATCCAGGAGAACATTTCGTAATAATGGAACACTCTTTCAGAGGGGAAATCTATGTGCATATCCGTGTACTGCATAGGAACACTTCTTCTCATCATATCCATTTCGTTTCGGGTACCGCCTGCAGCACAGTTATCGATAATAAGTCCGGGATTTCTGAGACGAAGCTCATCATAAAGTCTCAGCAAAGCCTGCATATGCAGATTTTCTCTTGCACCGATTCTGTTTTCTTCCTCATTTTCAGAGAAATACTTATCGGGTGTAAAATTGAAATCCTGTCTGTAAATGTCAATTCCGCCCGCCTTTATGTGCTTATCAAGAAGGTCAAGCACAAAGCGGAAGCACTCGGGATTTGAATAATCAAGAAGGCGGCATTTCTCTTCCTCTCCGTTTTCATTATGAGCCTTAAGGCACCATTCGGGATGAAGAAAATCGAGCTTTGAGCCTTCCATAACTCTTTCAGGCTCGAACCATACAAGAAGATCAATACCGTTCTTATGAAGACAATCGGATACCGGTCGGAAGCCGTCGGGAAGCTGTTCAGGATTGGGCACCCAATCTCCCACATTCCACCAGTTATGATCGCAAGGATACCAGCCTGCATCTATCCACCAGGCATCAGGCGTCAAGCCCTTTTTTATATATGCTTCAATTGCTTCTATCTGATTTTCCGTAGTAATTCCCTCAAATTCTCCGAAGCCGCCGATCTGATGGGTATGTAAGAACATAACGGGACCTATTTTTTCTCCGTTTTTACCAACAGGAAGAATATGCTTCAGGAAAAATCTTCTCCAGAGATTTGTAGCCCTTGCTTCATCATTATCACAGAAAAGAACGGTAATATTGGGCGTGCGCATATTTTCTCCGGGATAAACCACAGTGGAAAATGAGGCCTGTGTAAGAGTAAAGCGTACACCGTCTGATGTCGGGGTAAACACCATTTTCCACTTACCGGGAAATCCGATACCCATTTTTACAGTATATTCATCAAATTTTACTGTCATAAAAGGGGAGGCACCGTCTGCACCGCGGCAGAAATCGGGAGAGATAACTATTTCTTCTGTTATCTCCCTTTCGGGGAAACGCTTGAAAAGTCCGTCATTTCTTGTGTCACCGCTGCCTGATATAAGTCTCGGTGAGGTACCCTTAAGCACGGCAGAAATTCCGAAATCAGAAAGAAGCTCCGATTCTTTTTTGCCGAAATTTGCCATATCTGCACCCCATTCTACAACGGGAAAATCAGAATATATAGTTTCTCTTGCACAAAGAATCATACCCTTTGATGCAACAGCAGTAATTTCAGTTATCCTGACAGCCGAATCCGTCACAAAATTTCTCACAGACGGCTTCATATCGGCACTTATACCCTGCTCTTTTATCCCGTCAAAGGTGAAAATGACAGGTACATTTTCGGGAGAGGAATAATCCAGCATTTTATTTCTTAATAACATCAGATTTTTCATTTTCTCATCTCATTACTAAAAATTTTTATCAGAGCTTACTTCCGCTTTTGGCTCCGCCTGTTTTACTGCCCTTTGCTCCCTTGGCACCCTTTGTTGCAAAGTTTCTTAAGATATCCGACTGGAAGGAGAATTCAATGGCATCCTCCTCACGGCTTCTTCTGAGCGCAAGCTCAATCATTGCATCAAGCACAACGGAATATTTTACTCCGAGAGGCGCCCACAGATAAAATGAAAGTGAGCCTGGGATAGTGTTTATTTCATTAAGATATACCTTATTCTCTGATTTATCTATCATAAAGTCAATTCTGGACAAACCGTTACAACCAAGCACAGTATATGCCTTTACTGCAAGAGAACGGATATATGCCCTTGTTTCCTCAGTCATATTGGGAGGAATAAGACGGGAAAGACTTGCCATACCGGCAGCAGCCTTTGAGGGCCTTGAAAGATTTATTCTGGAAAGCCTTGCACCGTCAAATTTTGTAAGCTCTGTGGAATAGTCGTATTTTACGATACCCTCGCCCTTTTTTACATATCTGCCGTCGGGACTTACGATAATTGAAGGGTCATTTTTGAATATGTTTTCAATATTAAGAGGATTATTTACAATTTCATCAATACCCTCCTTGAATGCCTTTGCCTCTTCTTCGGTTACCTTACCCTTCTGATACTTTGCAGTATAGTCAAGTATTTTACCGAAGCTTATGGGCTGTTCAAGCTCCGAAGCCTCTGCAGTCTCGGTGTTGCCGATAACTGAGCAGTTTATTTCAACAAGATCTGTAATTGCCTTTTCAACAAGAACTACTGTGGCATATCTGAAGGCATCCTCAAGGGAGTTATAAAGCTCTTCTCTGTTCCCGGCAAGGCTGATACCCACGGATGAGCCGAGATTTACAGGCTTTACAACAACGGGATATCCGATTTTTTCTTCACAGCGGTCAAGCACTGTTTCAGGATCCGAGAAATCGGAGGAAATAAATCTTACACAGTCAAGCACGGGAATTCCGTTGTCCTTCAGCACGGTTTTCATCACATACTTATCCATTCCGACTGCAGAAGCTGTTACGTCACAGCCTACATAAGGCACACCCGTCAGCTTAAGATACCCTTGTAATGTACCGTCCTCAACATTTGTTCCGTGAACAATGGGAAAAGCCACATCGATATCTGAAATTACATTATTTCCCGTTCTCTTGAAGGGATAACGCATAAGCTGTACTCTACCCTCATTATTCATAATGGTACAGCGTGTGCTTTTCTTTATGAGCTCAGGAATATTGGCATATTCTTCAATACAAGAGCACTCAAAGCCCGTGTAAAATTCGTTTTCTTTTGTGATATAAACGGGGATAACCTCGTATTTGTCGGCAGGAATTGATGCTATTGCCTGAAGTGCCGAAATAACGGAAACCTCGTGCTCAACACTTTTTCCGCCGAAAAAAACACCGACTCTTATTTTCATTGCCGTTCCCCCTTATCAATAGTTATCGGGAAGGTCATTTTCAAGGAGAATGATCTTCTTTTTATCTGTATTCATAGCATAAAGATGCTTCATAGCCTCAGTAAACTCTTCAAAAACAAAAAGATTTTTACTGTTAAAGCCCTTGCTCTCCACACCTTCTCTTATAGCCTCTGTCTGCTTTTTGCCTATAAGAACAATCTTGTCACAGCAGGATGCCGCAAACTCACCGAATTCACGGTTCAGCTGATATTCTTCCTTGCCAAGCTCTACCATACCGGGAGTTACGAGAATTCTCTCTCCCTCCATCTGCGAAAGTGTAGACAAAGCAGCTCTGCAGCCTGCAGGATTGGAGTTGAAGGCGTCGTCAATAATTGTAACCTCTCCGCGGTTTACAATCTGCATACGGTGAGGAACTGCTTCAATTCGTCTTACATAGCGCTTCATATCCGAAAGAGGCATACCGAAGCCGTTTGCCGCAGCTACTGCACCTGTGATATTTACAACATTATGATTACCGAGCAGCTTGGTTTCAAAGGGATACACTGCGCCGTCAGGTGCTTTTATCTTAAATGAAGTACCCTTTGAGGTAATTTTACTGTCAAAGGCATAATAGTCACAGTCGGGAGTTGTTCCGTATGTGATATAAGGTCTTTTCGGAAGATTTTTTCTGATGGTTTCATTGTCAAAATTTATATAAAGTCTTCCGTCCTCGGGAAGTGAATCTGCAAGTTCATACTTTGTTTTTATTATGTTTTCCTTTGAACCGAAGGATTCAAGGTGCTGCTCACCTAGAGCCGTTATAATACCGTGCTTAGGATGAACGATATCACAAAGCTCCTTGATGTCTCCAACCCACTTTGCACCCATTTCGCAAAGGAAAATTTTGTGTACTGCTTTAAGGGATTTTCTTATGGTTATAACTATACCCATAGGAGTATTAAAGCTTGAGGGGGTAACAAGAGTATCTGTCCAGGCACGTAGAATTGTGTAAAGATAGAACTTTACGCTTGTTTTTCCGTAAGACCCCGTAATACCTATTGTTTCAAGCTCTGGACTAAGCTTCAGCATTCGCTTTGCATCATTAAGATAATATCTGTTTACCGCTTTTTCTACGGGAGTATTTATAAAATTAGCAAGTATAATACTTAAAGGCGCAAGGGACACAATAAGACCGAGAATTAAAAATGCAATATTCTTTCTCTGGGTAGTAAGTGCATACACTACCCCGGCGTATGACGCCAGAATGAGAACTGCCGTTGTAACGAACATTCTCTTTACACGGGGGGTATATACAAGAGGCTTTTTCTGGGGACGGTTTCTGTTTTCAACGGCAACAGCAATTACCGCAGCAAGAAGTGCTGCTGCTGAAAAGCCCATAAGGGGTGAATAGGTAATAATTCCTGTAAATGAAAGGGCGAAAACTATGTATTCCACCGCATATCTTCCGGGATTTTTGCGCATCCAGCCCATATGTGTTGAAAAACGGTAACCGTTGAGCTGAAACATGTGCATATTGAAAAGCAGGCTTTTGAACACGGAATAAATACCTGCAAGTGTTATTGCACCAAATAATAACTGTAAATAAGGTACCATTATTTTGCCTCCGAAATTAAAGCTCAAGATATGATTCGAGAATTGCCTCAAAAACAACGGGGTTTTCAAGGAATGAATAGTGTCCGACACCTTCAATTCTTGCAAGACCGGCTTCGGGAATAAGCTGCTCCATTTTTTCTGCATCCGTTATAGGTGTTGCAGTATCAAGAGTACCCCATATAAGAAGGGTTTCCTGAGTAATTGAAGGGAGAAGATGCGATAAATCTTCATTTACCACATTTACGAGAACTTCTCGCATAAGCGGTGTTGCTGCCTTATAATCGGCAGATCCCACCATTGACTGGAAGAAATTAAGGAGCTTCGGAGAAAAGGCAAGAAGCTTTTTGCCCGTTTTCATTATTTTTTCTTTTTTAAGCTGCTCTGCATTCTTTTCTGGACGGATACCTGCCGAGTCAACAAGAATAAGTCTTGTTACGGTAAACGGCAGATTTTTTCTGTTAACAAGCTTAATTATTACTCTGCCGCCAAAAGAATGACCTAAAAGAATAACCTTTTTAAGTCCCAGCTTTTTTATAAATTCTATTATAAAATCCGTGTAATCATCCACATTCCATGCCTTAGGCGGCTCGGGGGTTTCACCGAAGCCGGGCATATCGGGAGCTACCACATAAAACTTCTCAGAAACAAGCTTTGCCGCATTTTCAAAAAGTGTAATGTTTGATCCCCAGCCGTGAAGCATAACAACAGCTTCATCAGAAGAAGTCTCTCCCAATGTGCAATAATTTACATTGATATCTCCGATTAAAATATTCATATCTCCAAAAATCCTCTCACAAATACATTTCTCTTAACAGTATACTCACGGTAAAATTTTCCGTTACTGCTTATTCTGTTACAAGAGAAGAAATATCAAGAGGAGTGGAGTCTGCCCAGAGCTTTTCCAGGTTATAATATTCTCTCTGATCCTGTAAAAATACGTGAATCACAACATCATAGTAGTCAAGAAGAATCCAGCCTGTAGCTCTGCCTTCAATCTGACGGGGAGTGATTCCCTCGAGTCCTAACTGATATTCAACCTCATCTGCAAGGGCACGCACCTGAGTGGTGGATGAACCGGCAGCAATTACAAAATAGTCGGCAACAATGGTAAGTGAACCTACCTCAAGAGCCGAAATTTCAACAGCTTTTTTGCTGTCCAGTGCTTTAACTGCAATTTCAAGTGTTTTATTCATAAATATATTTCCTTTCATCATTTATGTGATAAGTGAATAACTATTTCATTATAACAGGCAACAGTATCAGGATGAATGGGTCTGCATTCACGGGATAAATCCTCAATAGTAAAGCGCAGCCCCTCTTCCATGGCATATTCAAGAGAAATTTCTGCTCTTTTACGCATGTCCTCTACACCGTTATAATTTCTGTCAGCGGATATAAAATCTGCAATAAACAGTATTTTTTCAAGAAGGCTCATACCTGCTCTTCCGGTTGTGTGATATCTTACAGCAGTTATTATTTCTTTGGGAAAGCCGTAATGCTTCTGAATGTATACTGCTCCCGCCATTGCATGCCACAGCTTGGGGGCAGATCTTTCAACATCAGATAAATCAATTTTTTCAGTCTCAAAAAGCTTCAGATATTCTTCTTTTGAAAGCTCCTTAAGCACATCGTGGGCCAATCCTGCAGTATAAGCGATTTCCTTATCGTAACCGTATTTTTCCGCAAGATTCGCTGCGCTTTTTGCAACCTCAAGAGAATGGATATATCTGAAATCGGAAAGCCTCTCTCTGATATCTTTTAACAGAGTTTCGTTTTTATTCATACTCATAAAGTCCTTCTTTTTGTATGTAGGATACAACTTCACTGTGAAGATATTCCGTCACATCTTCTCCCGAAGCAAGCTTTTCCCTTAAAAGTGTGGAACTGATTTCAAATGCTTCAAAATCGAATACAATACATTCACCGAAAGGTCGGAGCTTCTCATCTGCAAAGGCATTAAGAGCTGCAGTTTCAATAGTTTTTTCCCTTGAAACAGACACAAGAGTCACCATTGACAGAATATCGCGGTATCTGTACCATCTGTCAAAGGATAGCAGCTGGTCTGAGCCGATGAGAAGATATATTTTTTCATCAGGGTAAAGCTTTTTTACCGCGTCAACAGTATCTACGGTATAGCTTTTCCCACCTCTTTTTATTTCAATATCCGATATTTCAAAAATATCCTCAGAAAAAGCCGCACGGCACATATCAAGTCGCTGTAACTCATCGGCACCCGTACTTTTCTTGAATGGGGATAATCCAGCCGGAACAATCAGCATTTTACGAAGCTTCAGTTTTTCGGCAATGAATAAAGCAAGCTTTTTGTGTCCCTTATGGACAGGGTCAAAGCTTCCGCCGAATATACATATTCCGTCAAAACTCATTTTGCTGTTTTCTTAGGCAGACGCTTGTCCCTGCCTTTTTTATCTTCAAAGGGAGACTTCTTCTTTTTATTACCCTGGAGCTTCGCAAGTCTCTTTCTTGCCTTTACGGGATTTTCCTTTTTCTTGGGAGTGTTTTTTGCCTTATCCTCGTGAAGCTCCTTGCTGTAACGGTATAAAACAATAACACCTCCTATAACCTGAACAACCTCACTGCCTGTCTTTGAAGCAAGCTCTTCTGCTGCTTCACGGGGAGTAAGAGGAGAGGTTTCCGTAAGAACACGGAGCTTTATAAGCTCTCTTGTTCTGAGCGCTCCGTCTGTCTGTTCAATAAGTGTATCTGAGATGCCGCCTTTTCCTACCTGAAAAAGCACATCGAGTGTATTTGCCTGCCCTCTGAGAGCAGCTCTTTCTTTGCTTGTCATAATTTTACCTCTTTATATAATTTCGGAAAGCTTTTCTTTAAGCGCACGAAGGGAATTGCCTCTGTGGCTTACCGCATCCTTTTCTTCTGCCGAAAACTGGGCAAAGGATCGGTCGCCTACATAAAAAATCGGGTCAAAGCCGAAGCCGTTTTCCCCTGCAGGGGTATAACCTATTTTACCCTCACAAGTACCTGTTACGGTATATTCTCTGCCATCGGGAAATACAACTGCGGCACAGCTTACAAACCGTGCTGTTCTTTTTTCGTCCTCCACACCCTCAAGCTCTTTTACAAGGTGTGCCATTTTTTCGGGGTAAGGTGTATCCTCACCCATATATCTCGCAGAATATACACCGGGTCTGCCGTCAAGGGCATCAACCATAAGTCCCGAGTCATCTGCTATACAGGGAAGTCCCGATTCCTTACAGCCCGAGCGGGCCTTGAGAAGCGCATTCTCGGAGAAGGTTTCTCCTGTTTCTTCTACATCGGAAAGCTCTATTCCCTTTTCATAATCAAGAAACACATTTATTCCGAGAGGGGACAGAATTCTGTGAAGCTCCTCTCTCTTTTTCATATTATGAGTGGCGATTAAAAAATCCAAACAGTCCACCCCTCTTCTTTTTCTTTCCTTCTTCTTCCTCACGTGCTTTGCGCTCGGCTTCAGCTTTCTCGGCAGCGATACGTTCTGCTTCTGCCTTTTCAGCTGCAATACGCTCGGCTTCAGCTTTTTCGGCTGCGATACGCTCGGCTTCTGCCTTTTCAGCCGCTATGCGCTCGGCTTCTGCCTTTTCAGCCGCTATGCGCTCAGCTTCTGCCTTTTCAGCCGCTATGCGCTCAGCTTCTGCTTTTTCGGCTGCTATGCGCTCAGCCTCTGCCTTTTCGGCTGCTATGCGCTCAGCCTCTGCCTTTTCGGCAGCAATACGTGCTTCTTCTGCTGCTCTTAAAGCTTCAAGTCTCTCTTTTTCCGCATTGTCTTCGCCTTGAGCACTGCTGTTTTCTTCTGCTTCGGATGCTTCTTCAGATGCTTTTTCTTCATAGCTGTCTGCTGAGCGGCTATCTTCTGCATTGTCTTCTGCTCCGATTTCTTCAGAGTAACCGTCTTCCTGTCCCTCAGAAGCTCCTGCTTCGCTGCTGTCACTGCCATCTGCTTCACTGTCGGCAATTTCCCCGAAGACTTCTTCAAATAAAGCTTTAATAGCTTCGGCACCCTCTTGTCCGTCTTCCTTCGGAGTGTAATTAATATATTCATCAGAGTTAACAAGTTCACTTAATGAGTCCCCTTCCGTAAGGTCTTTTTCACTTGCTGTTTCAAATAAGCTCTTTGCAAATGCCGAGGGGGCAAAGGGCTGAAGATCATCAATACCCTCGCCTACACCGATAAACTTAACAGGAAGCTTAAGGTCATTCTTGATTGAAAGAACAACACCGCCTCTTGCGGTTCCGTCAAGCTTGGTAAGAACAATACCCGTAAGCTCTGCAACATTCATAAATTCCTTGGCCTGATTAACGGCATTCTGTCCCGTTGTAGCATCAAGCACAAGAAGAACCTCACGGTCGGCGTAAGGAAGCTCCTTATCACACACACGGTATATTTTTGCAAGCTCATCCATAAGATTCTTCTTATTGTGAAGTCTGCCTGCGGTATCACAGATAATGATATCGCAATCTCTTGCAATACCTGCCTGTATAGTATCAAAAACAACAGCAGCGGGGTCTGCACCCTCCTTGTGCTTTATGATATCAACCCCTGCCCTATTTGCCCATACATCAAGCTGGTCTATAGCAGCGGCACGGAAGGTATCTGCAGCACCGAGGATAACTTTTTTGCCCTGTGCCTTATACATAGCAGCCATCTTACCTATAGATGTAGTCTTACCTGCACCGTTTACACCGATAACGAGGATAACAGAGGGAATTGTAACAAGTCCCATATCCTCACCGCCGTCAAGAAGGTCTGCAATAATATTCTGCAGCTCTTTCTTGACCTCACCCGTGCTTTTGATTTTCTCGCTCTTTACACGGGCACGAAGCTCTTCAACAACCTGAACGGCAGTAGTAACACCTACATCGGACATAACAAGTATTTCTTCAAGCTCAACGAAAAGATCATCCTCAAAAGAATCAAATGCATCGAGCATTTCATCAATGGCGCCTGCCATTTTATTTCTGGTTTTACCCAGACCAAAATTTATTTTACTGAAAATTCCCATTTTTTATCTCCTGATTTATTCTTCTAACTTCAGCTTTTCAACCATTTCTGCGGTTTTAAGTTCAAGAAGCTTTGATACACCGTGCTCCTGCATTGTAACACCGTAAAGCATATCCGCTTCCTCCATTGTTCCTCGTCTGTGAGTAATGAGAATGAACTGAGTTTCGTCGGTCATCATTCTTACATACTGGGCATAACGAAGCACGTTTACATCGTCAAGAGCAGCCTCAACCTCGTCAAAAATACAGAAGGGTGACGGTCTTACTTTAAGTATTGCAAAAAGAAGTGCAATTGCCGTAAGGCCTTTTTCACCACCTGATAAGAGTGACAGAGATTTTACATTCTTTCCGGGAGGCTGTGCCTTTATTTCAATGTTACATTCAAGTATATCGTTTTCGTCTTCAAGAACAAGCTCAGCCGAGCCTCCGCCGAAAAGAGTTGTAAATGTTTCCTTAAAGCCGTTGTTTATTGCTTCAAAACGATCGCGGAACTGTTCTGCCATCTTACTTGTCAGCTCATCAATCATCTTAAGCAGCTCTTTTTTGGACTTTTCAACGTCATTTACCTGACCTGAGAGGAATTCATAACGTGAGGAAACTTCCTTATACTCTTCAATTGCCGCAACATTAACAGAGCCTAAAGCCTTAATCTGAGCCTTCAGCTCGGAAAGTCTTTTCTGTGCCTTGGGGACGGATTCAATCTCGGGACATACCTCTTCTGCCTCACGGCGGGTCAGCTGATATTCCTCATAAAGCTTTCTTTCAATATCCTGCTGTTCCTTTTCAAGATATGCCTTCTTTTCCTCAAGTCGGATAAGCTCACCGCTTATCTTTTCCCGTTCCTCAGTCTTTGTCTTTTCAAGGGAACGGTTGTCGCTGACACTCTTTTCAAGGTCATCTCGCTTCTTGATAAGGGCTCTTATTTCGTCCTCATTTTCGCGGATACCCTTTCTTATTTCAGATGCAGCTTCCTTTGTTTTTTCTGCCTGGGAGGTAAGCTCCTCATTCTTTTCGTGGAGAGCTCTTATTTCATTTTTAAGAAGCTCTTTTCTTTCCTCGGCATCCTCTATACGCTTTCTGAGTGAAGCAATTGTCTCTTTCTTTGCTTCCCCTTCCTTTACAAAGGAAACTATGCGCATATTAACCTCGGAAATTTCGGAATTGAGCTTTTCTCTTTCAAGAAGAAGTGAGTCTCTGCCGCCGGTAAGACGGGAAAGCTCTTCTTCCTTTTCTTTTTTGTCGGAAAGAAGCTTTTCTTTTTCTGAAACTCCTTGCTCAGCATTTTTCTGAAGGGAAGCCTGTCTTTCAATAAGACCTTCCTTTTCAGCCAATGCAGACTTAATATCCTTTTTGAGATCTGAGATTCTTCTCTCCAGCCCCGAAATGAAGCTTTCAAGCTGTAATTTATTTTCCTGTGCTCTTAAAAGCTCTCCTCTGCTGCCCTCAAGGTCAGCCTTGACCTTTGCTGAATTTTCCGCAGCCTCTTTAAGAAGAGAGTAGCTTCTATTCACCTTTTCGGCAAGCTTATCACATTCTGCTTTGAGCTTCTCAATTTCGGTTCTTCTTGCCAAAAAGCCCGCATTTGAAATTTTGGAACCGCCCGTCATTGAACCGCCGGCATTGATAACCTGTCCGTCAAGGGTTACAATTTTGAACTTATATTTATATTTCTTCGCAAGGGCAATAGCACAGTCAAGGTCTTCGCAGACTGCAATTCTGCCCAAAAGTGATTTTATAATTTCGGTATATTTTTCATCTGCATCAACAAGTCTGTATGCAAGGTCAATAAAGCCGTAGTGGTCGTCCAGTCCGTCTTCTTCAAGTATTCTGCCCTTTATTGCATTAAGGGGAAGGAAGGTAGCTCGTCCGCCGTGGGAGTTTTTAAGCATTTTGATAGCTTTCTTTGCATCGTTTTCGGTATCCGTTACAATATCCTGAATTGCGTTGCCGAGAGCCGTTTCAACTGCTGTCTGATATTCTTCCTTAACTTCAATAAGGCTTGAAAGTGTACCGTGAATTCCCGTAAGAGTACCTCTCGAATACTCCTTGAGAACTGCCTTTACACTTCCCTGATAGCCTTCCATATTCTTTTCCGTATCCTGAAGGAATTTAAGTCGGGACTCTGCGGAAAGAAGCTGAAGCTTTGTCTCATCATTATCCTTTTTACGGCTTTCAAGCTTTTCCTCCGCCTTTTTAAGACGAAGCTCATAGCCTGCAAGAGAATTCACAAGTCCCTCGCACTCCTGCGCGGCAGCATCTGCACTGCCCTTAGCGTTACCCAATTCTTTTTCAAGAAGTTCTATATTTTCATTTCTTGTGTTTATATCCGTATCAAGGGTTTCAAGTCTTATTTTTATTTCATTAGCAGAAGATAAAGCCGATGCAATTGCTGTTTCCGTCTTTGAAATTTCAAGAGCAAGAACAGATAACTCATCATTTATGCGGTTATATTCATCTGCATAGGTTTCGTCATTTTTCTTAAGTCCCGAAAGCTTTTCCGAAAGGCTTGTGAGTATAAGATTTTCGTTTTTTACCGCTTCTTCGGTTTCTTTTATGAGAAGCTCAGTATCTGCAATTTCCTTGAGAATATCCGTATCGGCGGTTTGTTCCGCCTCAAGATCTCTTTCTATTCTCACTATGGTCTCACGGTTATGCTGAACGGAGTTTTCAAGGACAACTGCCTGTGAATCAAGGGATGATGCCTGCTCTTCAAGACGGGAACGGGAATTTCTTATATGCTCCATACGGATATTGATATCCCTTGTCCCTTCCGTTGCGGAATCTATTTCCTCTGAAATTCTGCTGAGTGCTTCGCCTGCATCCTCATACTGTGTACGGGCAACCACAATTTTATGGCTCTGCTCTCTTATAAGCCCCTGGGATTTTCCCAGTATGTTTACCCAAAGACCTATTTCAAGCTCTTTCTTTTCCCCTGCATACAAAAGGAACTGCTGTGCCTTGATGCTCTGCTTTTCAAGGGGTCCTATACGGGACTGCAATTCGCTTACTATATCACGGAGTCTCACAAGATTCTCCTCTGCCTGGTCAAGACGCTTTATTGCATCGCCTCTGCGGTAACGATAAGCTGAAATTCCCGCTGCCTCTTCAAGCATATCACGGCGGTTTTCACTTTTTGCAGAGACCATTTCCTCAATTCTGCCCTGACCGACCATAGAATAGCCGTCACGGCCAAGTCCCGTGTCCATAAATAATTCGTGGACATCCTTAAGTCTCACCGTTGAGCCGTTTATAAGGTATGCGCTGTCGCCAGAGCGGTAATATCTTCTTGTAACGGAAACTTCCTTTTCGGGATTCGATAAGGCTCCGTCAGAATTATCAAGCCTTAATGTAACCTCTGCAAAGCCCTGGGGACGGCGGTCTTTTGTACCGCTGAAAATAACGTCCTCCATTTTTGAGCCTCTCAGAGACTTTGTCGACTGTTCGCCAAGCACCCAACGGACAGCATCGGCAATATTACTCTTACCCGAGCCGTTAGGTCCTACAACTGCGGTGACACCCTTGCCGAACTCAAGCGCTATCTTATCGGGAAAGGACTTGAAGCCCTGCATTTCCAATGCTTTAAGATACATCTTTTTTTCCTTTCATATATTATAAAATCAACTAATAATTATAACATCATATCGGGAGAGCGTTTCATCCCCCGTAATTTTTATATTCTTACCCTTTTCCCCGAAATACAGTGCATTACACCGTTTCTGTCCGAGCGCCTTTGAAATCTCTTTCGGATGAACCGAGAGTGTATAATCCCCCGGGGGTAAAAGAGCTAATTTTTCTTCAATCAGATTTTTGTATATTTCACCCTCAACCAATTCTCTGAAGGCAGGATGATATGCTCCCGCGACAAAGCCGTCTTCAACATTTCCTCCCGAATGAAGTCCCAGCCGTATAACCTTTATGTTATTTTCCCGGAACATCAGAAGAAGCTTTGAACACAGCTTTACCGAGCTTTCAAGAGAGGGCGGAGTGTATTTTCCTTCTTTATAAAGTGTCTCCAGTTTCGTATTCTGAAGGACGGTTGTAGGATAAATTCTCACTGTATCGGGGCGAAGCTCTGTAAACTTACGGGCAGTATAAATATCCGTTTCATCATCTGCCCCGTAAAGCCCCGTCATCATCTGAAGACCGAGCGAAAAACCGTATTCCCTTATAAGGCTGCAGGCTTTTTCCGTATCTTTGGGAGTATGTCCTCTTTCGTTTTTAATCAGCACATTCCGTGACATACTCTGAGCACCCAGTTCAATTGCCGTAACACCGTATTTTCTGAGTATTTCAAGCACTTCCCTGTCAATACAATCGGGTCGGGTTGATATTCTTATACCCCCGAAATATGTACCCACATAGGGCTTTGCTGTTTCAAGAAAGGAAATCATTTTTTCTCTTTCAATAGCTGTAAAGGAACCGCCGAAAAAGGCAATTTCACTGTCAGAGATATCATATTTTCCTTCCCTTGCAATATCGCAGGCTTTTACAATATCCTCATTTTTCAGAGGCTCACATTTTCCTGATATTGTTTTCTGGTTACAGAAAATACAGGAATTGGGACAGCCCAGATGCGGCACAAAAAGTGAAACATTTACGTGCTTCATCCCTTTATCCCCATAAGCTCAAGGGCTTCCCTGGCGGCTGCCTGCTCTGCCTTCTTTTTTGAGTGTCCCTTTCCCGTGCCGATGCAGTTTGAGTTAAGATACACCTCAATTGTAAATTCCTTATTATGGTCAGGACCGCTTTCCGCAACAAGACGGTATGTTAAGTGCTCATCGGGATTTTTCTGAATAACCTCCTGAAGCATTGTCTTGTAATCTGTAGCCTTTGCTGTATCCGTAGTGCTGGTGGAAACAAAGCGCAGAACAAATTTCTTTGCCTCATCTATTCCGCCGTCAAGATAAATTGCAGCAATAACAGATTCAAAGGCATCGGAAAGAATTGAAGGTCGCTCCCTTCCTCCCGTCATAATTTCACCCTTACCGAGAAGTATGTAATCACCGAGATTTATTTCATTTGCAAAGACAGCAAGGGATTTTTCACATACTGCATTTGCTCGCAGCTTTGTAAGCTCACCCTCGGGACGGCTTTTAAGTGTGGAGAAAAGGTATTCCGCAGTTATGAAGCCCAGCACCGAGTCACCTAAGAATTCAAGTCTTTCATTATCCTGCCGTCCCTGTTTTTCATTTGCATAGGAGGAATGGGACAACGCAAGCTCCAGAAGCTCTTTATTTTTGAAATTGTAGCCTATCTTTTTTTCAAGCTCTTTCATTTTTACCCTCTTTTGTCATATTCCGTGGGATTCTATGTAAGAATTGAGAGAATCCATTGCGATTGAGCAGATTTTCCCGTATCTTTCGTGTTTGTCTCTTATTTTTTCAGGAAGAGGCGGAAGAAGTCCTATAGCCGCCCCCATAGGCTGATAGTTTTTAGTCTGTGGGTTTTCAATATATCTTGAAAGTGCGCCAAGCATGGTATCCTCGGGAAGAAGAATCATTTCTTCTCCTCTGAATCGCTTTGCCGCATTGATACCTGCAATAATACCTGCCGCCGCAGATTCCATATACCCTTCAACACCCGTTATCTGTCCCGCGAAGAAAATATCGGGATTTTCCTTCATATTGAAGTAAGAGGAAAGCACCTTCGGGGAATTAAGGAAGGAATTTCTGTGCATAACTCCGTAGCGTACAAACTGTGCCGAATGAAGAGCAGGTATCATTGAAAATACCCTTTTCTGCTCACCGAATTTAAGATTTGTCTGAAAGCCTACAAGGTTATAAAGTGTTCCCGCCTTGTTTTCCTTGCGCAACTGCAGCACTGCCCAGGGTCGGTGTCCCGTACGGGGATCCTTAAGACCTACAGGCTTCATAGGACCGAAGCGGATAGTGTTCTCGCCTCTTTTAGCCATTATTTCTATGGGCATACAGCCCTCATATATCTCTTTGTTTTTCTCGAACTCGTGAAGAATAACGCTTTCTGCACCCACAAGCTCACGGTGGAATGCCTCATATTCCTCCTTGTTCATAGGACAGTTTATATAATCATCCTCACCGCCCTTATCATAACGGGACTGGGTGAAGGCCTTTTCCATATCAATTGAATCGGCAGACACAATGGGAGCTGCAGCATCGTAAAAGCTTAAATTCTCTCCGCAAAGCTTCTTTATATCTTCACTGATAGCGTCAGAAGCAAGAGGACCTGCCGCAACTATAACGATACCCTCACGGGGTATTTCCGTCATTTCTTCTCTTATGATTTCTATAAGGGGCTCATCTTCAACCGCCTTTGTTACCATCAAGGAAAAATCATCACGGTTAACGGCAAGTGCGCCCCCTGCGGGAACGGCAGTTGCCTTTGCACATTTTACCGTTATGCTCCCGAGAGCTTCCATTTCATTTTTAAGAAGTCCCGCAGCAGAATCGGCACGTGCCGCCTTGAAGGAATTTGAGCATACAAGCTCACAGAAATTTTCACTTTTATGAGCAGGGGAAAACTTTTTCGGCTTCATCTCGTAAAGCCTGCATTTAATTCCCCTTTTTGCAATCTGCATTGCCGCTTCACAGCCGGCAAAGCCTGCACCTATAACGGTAATGTAATCAGTCTTCATCTTTATCCTGTTTCTTTCCGCCTTTTCTTTCAAAACCGCATTTTTCATCAAGACACTTTACGATATTTCCTCTTGAACGGAAAAGAGTTTTTCCGCAGTCGGGACAGTTTTCCTTAGTGGGAGTATCCCAGGTCATAAATGTACATGTGGGGAAGCCTGAACAACCGAAGAAGGTATGTCCCCTCTTTGATTTTTTACTGATAACCGTATTTCCGCATACGGGACAATTACCCTGAGTTTCCTGCACAAAGGGCTTTGTGAATTTACATTCGGGATAACCGGGGCAGGCAAAGAATTTACCGAATCTGCCCACCTTTACAACAAGATTCCGTCCGCACTTTTCACAGGGGATATCGGTCTTGTCCTCTTCAAGGCTTATCTTCACACCCTCCATTGATGCCTTTGCCTTTTTGAGTGTGTCCTCGAATTCATCATAGAAGCCGTGAAGCATTTTTATATAGTCATAGCCGCCTTCTTCAATTTTATCAAGGTCAGCCTCCATACCTGCAGTAAATTTCGTATTTACAATCTTGGGGAATTTTTCCTTAAGAAGGTTTACTATAGCAGTACCCAACTCCGTGGGAGCAAGAAGCTTCTTTGACTCTCTCACAACATAGTCGCGGTCAAGAATAATTGAAAGGATTGAAGCATAGGTACTGGGTCTGCCCACACCCGTCTCTTCAAGCATCTTGATAAGGGAAGCTTCCGAGAAACGAAGAGGAGGCTGAGTAAAGTGCTGTTCATCCTTAATCTCCTTTATCTTAAGAACGGCTCCCTCTGTAAGCTCAGGAAGAACAGAAGAGCTTTCTTCTTCATCCTGATTGTTATCATAAAGCACACTATAGCCATCAAAGCGTACGGTATAACCCGAAGCGTTGAATACACAGTATTCATCTGTTATACCCTCTTTTGCGGCAATAATTTCAGCCTTTGTTGTATCCTGAATACAGTTTGCCATAAGAGAAGCCATAAAGCGGCACCAGATGAGATTATATATTTTATACTGCTCTGAGGTGAGGGATGACTTTGCCTTCTCGGGAGTAAGGTCTACAAGGGAAGGTCTTATAGCTTCGTGACCGTCCTGAGCACCCTCTCTTGTCTTGAAATAACGGGGCTTTTCGGGAAGATATTTCTCTCCGTAGTTCTCTTTTATGAACTGATTACCCAACGCTCTGGATTCTTCGGAAATACGCAGTGAATCAGTTCTCATGTAGGTTATAAGACCGACAGAGCCGATACCCTCAATTTCTACACCTTCATAAAGCTCCTGAGCAACCTTCATGGTACGCTTTGCGGTAAAACCGAGACGCTTTGAAGCCTCCTGCTGAAGAGTTGAGGTGATAAAGGGCGGTGAGGGCTGTTTCTTTCTTATACCCTTCTTTACCTTGCCTACGGTAAATACGGCACCGTCAAGCTTTCTGAGAATCTTATCCGTACCTTCCTTATCGGAAAGCTTTATTTTTCCTGTTTCATCTCCCCAGAAGCCTGCCTTGAAGCTCTTTTTTGAGGGAGGTGCCTGAAGAAGCGCATCAATTGTCCAGTATTCTTCGGGAACAAATTTCTTGATTTCTTCCTCTCTGTCAACAATAAGACGTAAAGCAACACTCTGCACTCTGCCGGCAGAAAGTCCTCTTCTTATCTTCTGTGAGATAAAGGGAGAAAGTCTGTAACCCACAAGTCGGTCAAGAATTCTTCTTGCCTGCTGTGCATTTACAAGGTCAAGGTCAATCTTCGAAGGATTACTTATACCCTGCTCTACACTTTTTTTATTGATTTCATTGAACTTTACACGGTTAAGCTTACCGGTATCAAGTCCCAGAAGCGTTGCAAGATGCCAGGAAATGGCTTCACCCTCACGATCAGGGTCAGTTGCGAGGTATACTTCTTCACTTTTCTTTGCAAGGGCAGACAGCTCCTCGATAAGCTTCTCCTTTCCCTTGATAATGGTGTAGTCAGGCTCAAAGTCACGGCTGACATCAACACTTAATTTATTTGCGTGCAAATCTCTGATATGACCCATTGATGCCTTTACCTCAAAGCCGGGTCCGAGATATTTTTTAATGGTTTTCGCCTTTGCAGGCGACTCAACAATAACAAGCTTTGCCATATATATTAATCTTCCTTTGGAAAAAATTACTTAAATTGTTTCTACAACTGCACCGGGCAGATTTCTTACGAAGCCGAAAATTTCAAGCTCAGACACTGCCGCGAGAACTGCTCTTACGGGAAGCCCCGTTATATTAACAAGGGTATTTACATCCGTCTTCCCGCCGAGAAGCACGGAGTAAATCTTTTTTGCATCCTCACTTACAAAATCGGGAAGCTCCTTTTTCGTTTTTGTTTCTTCCGTTTCCGGAGGAGCAGATTTCTTTTCAGCCTTTTTCTTTTCGGGTTTACTTTTTACGGCAGTTTTTATTTTTTGCGGTTCGGACTGCCTTATCTCTTCCTCCGACAAACCGTAATCATCTGCCGAAACATTTCCTGCTTCAACAGGCTTATTGCAATACTCTTCATTAAAATTCCTTCCGTACTTTTCCCTGAAGGGATACAAAATGTCCCCTGCATTTGTAAAAGTACAGGCTCCGTCAGCAATAAGAACACTGCATCCGTCAGAAGGATAAATTGTCGGTGACACTGCATAAACACGGCGCTTCTGCTTCTTTGCCGTTCTTGCAGTAATAAGAGAACCGCTTTTTTCTCCGGCATATGTCACAAGCACCGCATCACTCATACCCGAGATAAGACGGTTTCTTTCGGGGAAGGTAAACCTTGTGGGGTCAGTCAGCGGAAGCATTTCCGTAATATACACACCGTTTCTGCAGACCTTATCATAGAGTCCGCCGATTCTGTCCATATATGTGCTTCCCAGACCGCAGCCAAGCACTCCTACCGTTGCACCGCCCGCTGCAATTGCACCCTTGTGTGCGGCGGTATCAATACCCATAGCCGCACCGCTGACTACAACGGCACCTGTTTTTGCCAGGTTATATGCTGCATTATAAGAAAGTGCAAGAGCCTCATCAGGTGCTTTTCTGGAGCCGACCATTGCCACATTTACATTTTCTCTGAGCACCTCTTTGTCCCCCTGGTAAAAAAGAACAAGCGGATAATCACTTATTTCAAG
This sequence comes from Acutalibacteraceae bacterium, assembly GCA_045652065.1. Lineage (GTDB taxonomy): Bacteria > Bacillota > Clostridia > Oscillospirales > Acutalibacteraceae > RUG806. The sequence continues at coordinate 28,196 of JAZRTO010000100.1, read as the reverse complement.
GAGCCTTTGAGGATAATATGCGGATTCAAAGGTAATCACATCTCCGCCTATATCACGACATGTTTCTATACAGTCAGATGCATCAAAAAGACTGAAGGAGGTAAGGCGCTGTCTTGTAAAGCCCTTAAGCAAACCTTCTGTATCGGTATCCTTTGTCACAACCTCATAAAGCTTTTCAAAGCTGCCGTAATAATCGAGTGCTTTTCTTGCCTTTTTACTGTTACCGAAAAGCCCGTGATACCACACAATGTAATCTGTTCTGCTATACATCCTCTCACCTGTCTTTCATAAACTCCCATATAAGCACTGTAGCAGCGGCCGAAGCATTGAGGGATTCTGCCTTGCCCTTCATGGGAATGGTTATTCTGTTAGTGGAAAGTGAAAGCACTTCATCGCCGATACCGTTGCCTTCGTTACCGATTATCAGCACACAGCCCCCTGTTTTCTGGGCCGAAGTAACAGCTTCAACTGACGGGTCAACAACACTTGCGAATATTTTCATATTGTTATTCTTACATTCCGAAAGAATTTCACAAGGACTGTCAGTCCTTATAACTGGAAAGCGCAGAAGCGCACCCATTGAAGCACGAAGAGCCTTGGGGGAATATATATCGCAACCGGAATTTATAATAATTCCGTCTGTCCCCATAGCCTCCGCAGTACGGACTATTGCACCCATATTGTCGGGATTCTGCACATTATCCGTAAACACATACATACCGCCGTAGTTTATTTCACGGGAAATTTCAGGCTGGCGGCACACTGCAAAAAATCCCTGAGAGCTTTTTGTATCGCTGAGCTTTTCAGCAACGCTTTCGGGAATGAGAAAGCTGTTTTCTGCAGTTTTCCTGAGAAGCTCACCCTCATAAGGGTATTTTTCCATTGCTTTTTCTGTTACAAAAAAGCGTATTATACCGACACCGTTCAATGCGGCATCCTTACAAAGACGGGCACCTTCAAGAAGGAAAAGTCCCGTGCTTTTTCGTTCCTTAAGCTCTTTGAGAGCAGCTGCCGATTTTACGGCAGGATTATTTCTTGAGGTTATTTCTTCCATACTTACCCCACAACCATATCAGACCAAATATTCAAGAGCATCAGCACAATAGCTACAAGCATAGAGGGCATAAGAAAATACACCGCTGCTGCTCTGCTCGTTTTAACATTCTCACAAGACGGATAAAGTCTCATCATACGGGGATTCTGCCAGGCATATCCTGTAAGAGCTACAATACCGATAACGATTATTCCGTAGGTAAAAACCGCTGAAAATATGATATTTGTTCTGTCAGGCAGAGCTGTTCTTGCCCAGGAAAAAATTACAGACAGGAAGTTATTGAGGAAATGTATTACAATACCTGTCCACATAGATCCCGTTACAATTGCAGAATAGCCGAGAGCCACACCTGCAATTATTGCAAAGGGCATCTGCATAATATTACCGTGAACAAGACCAAACATAACTGCGGATACAATAATTGCAAACCAGTCACCGTATTTTCGTAAGGGCTGCATTATAACGCCCCTGAATGCAAACTCTTCAAAAATCGCAGGAAAAACTGCCATATACATAACCGTGATAACAGCCTGAAGCATATTTTCCGGCAAGGGCTCAGTTTGCGTAAGCGCCGCATCATAGGAATATGAGCTTATTCCCAATGACGAGAAAAATGTCATCATATAAGAAACCGCAATGTTTCCTATATAACAGATTCCCAGTCCGGCAGGGATAAGAAGCATTACGCCCGAGTTCTTACGAGGTGCACCGAGAGGCAGATCAAGCCCCTTTTGTACCCTGATAAAAATATAGGCAAGAAGGAACGGAACTGCCACACACAGGACAGTATAAAGCATCCCGAAAACTGCAGAATTTTCAGAATAAAGCGTCTGCAAATCCTTGCTTGAGTATATCAGCGAAGAAAAAACGCGGCGCAATACATCGAAAAGAATAATTGCAGCGGCAGCTCCGATTGAAGCAATCGATAAAGACAGAACTCTTTCATCCGTAAAGAATGTCTTAATCCGCTTTATCATCGAGGGCTTTCTTCTGTAGGGATAACCGTTCGGATATCCACCGTAAGGATATCCGTTGCCGTAAGGAAAATCATAACGTGGATTTCCCTCCCCGTTTTCACGGGAAGGGGAATTATTTACGCCATTTCCCTGAGGCTCCTCCTCAAAGGGAGAATTACCGTAGGGAGAAAAATTATCTATCAAAAAAATCACATCCGAAAAAAATTGTGATAAATTTATCTGCCGCAGCAGTGCTTGTATTTCTTACCGCTTCCGCAAGGACAAGGATCATTTCTGCCTGTCTTTGCACCCTTAGTTACGGGCTTCTTCTTTTCCTCAGCATCGCCGCCGCCCGAGGATGCAGTAACCTTGATTACCTGCTGTCTCTTTACATCCTCCTGGGAGCGTACGCGTCTTGTAAAGAGCATCTGCACTGTATCCTCACGTATTGATGCTGACATTTCATCGAACATATCATAGGTCATCTGTCTGAATGCAACAACGGGATCCTGATTTGCATAAGCACGAAGGGAAATTCCGCGCTTAAGCTGATCCATAGCATCAATATGGTCAATCCACTTCATATCAACATTTCTGAGAAGTGCATACTGCTGAAGCTGCTTTACAACATCCGCACCGTGCTCCTCAACCATCTCGCTGAGACGATTTTCACACAATGACACAAGATGATCCTTTATGCTGCCGGCATCTGAGAATTCCGAAAGTCCTTTGCCTTCAAGCAGCCATGAATACTTGGAAACAAGTCCTACCGTATTCCACTTGTCGGAGGATACGGAATCGGAGCAGAAAAGCTCTACATTATCGCTTATGCTGTCCTTTATCATCTTACGGATAGTCGCATCCATATCCTCACCTTCAAGAACACGGTCACGCTGCTCGTAAATAATTGCTCTCTGCTTATTTATAACGTCATCATAGCTTATTGTATGCTTACGTGCGGCAAAGTGATTTGATTCCACTCGCTTCTGTGCATTTTCAATGGCAGATGAGAACATATTTGCTTCAAGTGCAAGATTTTCGTCACGGAACATCTTCATAATTCTTTCGAATCTGTCACCGCCGAAAACTCTCAAAAGGTCATCGTCAGCAGCAAGATAGAAACGGCTTTCACCGGGGTCGCCCTGACGGCCTGCACGGCCTCTTAACTGATTATCGATACGTCTTGCCTCATGGCGCACGGTACCGATAATGAAAAGACCGCCTGCGGCTCTTACCTTTTCGGCATCAGCTTTCAGCTCAAGTGAATATTTCTCCTGAAGCTCGGAGAATACCCTTCTTGCTTCAAGGATTTCTTCATTATCTGTATCGGAAAAGCCTGTTGCTTCGGAAATAAGCTCATCAATGAAGCCCATTTTCTTCATTTCATTCTTTGCCATATGCTCGGCATTACCGCCGAGTATAATATCAGTTCCTCGACCTGCCATATTTGTTGCAATTGTAACTGCGCCGGGCTTACCTGCCTGAGCAACAATCTCAGCCTCTCTTGCATGCTGCTTCGCATTGAGCACCTCATGCTTTATACCGCTTCTCTTAAGAACTGCAGAAAGAGCCTCGGACTTATCGATGCTGACGGTACCTACGAGAACGGGCTGTCCCTTTGCGTGACACTCCTTTATCTGCTCGATAACAGCCTCAAACTTCTTCTTCTCGTTGACATACATTACATCGGGATGGTCTTTTCTTATCATTGGCTTGTTTGTGGGAATTTCAACAATATCAAGAGCATAAATTTCCTTGAATTCCTCACTTTCAGTCATAGCAGTACCTGTCATACCCGAAAGCTTCTTATAAAGACGGAAATAGTTCTGAAGGGTTACGGTAGCAAGAGTCTTGTTTTCCTTGCCCAGCTTTACTCCTTCTTTTACTTCGATAGCCTGATGAAGTCCTTCGCTGTAGCGTCTTCCGTGCATTACACGGCCCGTAAATTCGTCAACAATAAGAACCTGTCCGTCAACTACAACATAGTTTACATCGCGCTGCATAACACCTCTTGCCTTTATAGCCTGATTGATGTGGTGAAGCAGCTGCATATTTTCGGCATCCATAAGATTTTCAACACCGAAGTGTCCTTCAGCCTTCTTGATACCGTTTTTGGTAAGAGTGGCTGTATTTGCCTTTTCGTCAACGATATAATCAAATTCGCCTGCAATATCATCAAGGCTTGTTCTTGACTGTACATCAGTAATTCTGTGTACGGAGAGCTTCTTTGCAAAATCATCTGCTCTCTGATATTCATCGGAGGAAACACTTCCTGCACCTGAAATGATAAGAGGAGTTCTTGCCTCGTCAATAAGTATTGAGTCAACCTCGTCAACAATTGCAAAAATGTGGCCTCTCTGAGACTTGTTTTCCTTGTACAATGCCATATTGTCACGGAGATAGTCAAAGCCCATTTCTGTACTTGTACCGTAAGTAATATCACACTGATAGGCTTCCTTCTTCTCCTCGGGATCCTGCATATTGTAAACAAGACCTACAGAAAGTCCCATAAAGCGGAAAACCTTACCCATCCACTCAGAATCTCGACGGGCAAGATATTCGTTTACTGTTACAACGTGAACGCCCTTTCCCGTAAGAGCATTAAGGTAAGCGGGAAGTGTAGCAACAAGAGTTTTACCTTCACCTGTTCTCATTTCGGCAATTCTGCCCTGATGAAGCACAATACCGCCTATAACCTGAACAGGGAAATGCTTCATCTTAAGAACTCGCCAGGATGCTTCGCGGCAAGCGGCAAATGCCTCGGGGAGAATATCGTCAAGGCTTTCACCCTTTTCAAGTCTTTCCTTGAAGTAAGGAGTTTTTGCCTTGAGCTGTTCGTCTGTAAGTGCTGAATATTCTTCTTCGAGTGAAAGCACCTTGTCTGATATGACACGTACCTTCTTTACCTCTTTCGTTGAATAGTCGCCAAAGATTTTTTTGAGAAATGACATCTGATTCTTCCTTTCATGTCACCGTATTACGGTATGTATGTTATTGTTCTTTATAAAATCTGCAGAATGAATTAAGAGGACAGTCACCGCATTTCGGCTTTCTTGCATCGCACAATGCTCTTCCGTGAAGCACTGCACGGTGGCAGAAATCGTTGCTTTCCTCGGGAGGAAGCAATTTTTTAAGACTGAGCTCAACCTTAAGGGGATCCTTTGTATCAACAAGTCCCAGTCTTCCCGAAATTCTTATAAGGTGTGTATCGGCTACAACAGCAGGCTTATTGTAAACGTCGCCCACAATAAGGTTAGCCGTTTTTCTTCCCACCCCCGGAAGGGTTGTCAGCTCCTCTATGGTATCCGGCACTCTGCCGCCAAAACGGCTCAGCACATCATTTGCCATACCTACAATGTCCTTTGCCTTCTGACGGAAAAATCCGCAGGAGTGAATAAGCTCCTCAACATCCTTCACATCAGCATCCGAAAAAGCCTTTATTGTGGGATATTTACTGAACAAAGCAGGTGTTACGAGATTTACTCTTGCATCTGTACACTGTGCCGAAAGTCTTGTGGCAACGAGAAGCTGAAAGGGGTCTTCCGCTTCAAGTGAGCATATGGCATCAGGATAAAGCTTTTTCAGCTCTTCCACTGCCTTCAATGCAACATCTTCTTTTGTCATACCCTTCATCCTCTCTTTATATTTTTTAATAGTATATACCTGTTATTCCCAAAAATCAAGGAAAAAAGTGCAAATAATAAATAATATTATATGTATTTTTTCCGACAAAGCACAGATGTACCATTTTCGGGACAGCAAACAAAAAATAAATTTTTCCTGTTTACAACTGCACTGCGGTCTGATATAATACACTTAGAATACCGAACATTTGTTCGTTTTATCTTCAGGAGATGTATTTTATGCGCATAATTTTACATTCAGACCTCAATAATTGCTATGCTTCAATTGAAAGCATCCATCACCCCGAATACAAGGAAATCCCACTTGCAGTAGGCGGTGACCCTGAAAAAAGACACGGCATAATTTTAGCAAAAAATGAAATTGCCAAGAAGTACGGAGTAAAAACCGGAGAACCGCTCTGGCAGGCGCAGAAAAAATGTCCGTCTCTTAAAATTCTGCCGCCGAATTTTCCTCTTTATCAGAAATACTGCGATATGGCAAAGAAAATTTACTGCGAGTACACAGATCTTGTAGAAGCCTTCGGTCCCGATGAAGCCTGGCTTGATGTTACCGAAAGTACGGCACTTTTCGGCTCCGGGGAAGTAATTGCAGAAGAGATAAGAAGACGAATAAAAACTGAACTGGGCATTACCGTTTCAATTGGTGTGTCATACAACAAGGTATTTGCAAAATTCGGAAGCGACTATAAAAAACCGGATGCGGTAACGGTAATTACCCCCGAAAATTTCAAAGAAATTGTATGGGATGCCCCTGTCGGCGACCTGCTTTTTGTAGGACCGTCAACAGTAAGGGAGCTCAACAGACGGTGCATTTATACAGTCCGCGATGCCGTAAATCTCGGCCGAGAAAGGCTTATGCAGATATTCGGTAAAAACGGAGAAAGACTGTATATTTATGCAATGGGATTGGATACAACTCCCGTAATGCACATTGAAGATGCACTGCCGATAAAAAGCATCGGAAACTCCTCTACCCCTCCGAGGGACCTTGAAAATTTTGAGGATGCAAAAATTATGCTCTACATTCTGTCGGAAAGTGTGGCAAAAAGACTTCGTAATCACTCCCTCATCTGCTCGGGAGTGCAGATCCATCTTCGCACATCGGGTCTTATAACACTTGAAAGACAAAAAAAGCTGAAATTTCCCACAAATCTCTCAGAAGATATCTGCAAGGAAGGACTTTCCCTGCTGCAGCAATATAACAGTTATCCCTTAAGAAGCATCGGGATAAGAGCCATTGACCTGAGTCCCGAAAATACTCCTCGTCAGATAACTATGTTCAGGGATGAGCTGAAAGCGGAAAAAAAAGAAAGCCTTGAGCTGACTGTTGACAAAATAAGAGCTAAATACGGAAAAGGAAGCATTGTAAGATCGGTGATTCTTTCGGACAACATCCTGAGTCAATCAAATAAGCCCCGCCTTGAACCGCCCGCATTTTACACACACTGAATTATGATTTGTAGGGTTCACACTCCACAAATTATGATAACGAAATTCGCTTTCAGCGGATGAAATTGCTTCGCGGAAATTTCATCCGTCAGAGACGGATTTCATCTGCCCCCCCCGGTGCAGATTTCATCATTATTTATCTTGCAAAACTGAAAATTCTGCGATAAAATATACCTTGGTGATTTTATGAAAATAGTCATTGATGCCGATGCCTGTCCCGTAACGGATATCACATTGGAAATTGCAGAAGAAAAGAACATTCCATGTATCATTGTATGTGACAATGCACATTACATCGTAAGAGACTATGCCGAAACCATTGTTGTGGATAAGGGTGCCGACTCTGCAGACTTAAAAATTGCAAATACCCTTTCACGGGGCGATATTGTAGTTACTCAGGACTACGGTCTTGCGGCATTGGTGCTGGGCAAAGGCGGAAAAGCAATTAATCAGAACGGTCTGATTTTCAACAATGAAAACATCGAAAATCTGCTTTATTCAAGATTTGTAAACAAAAAAATCCGTCTGTCGGGAGGCAGGACAAAGGGTCCGCAGAAAAGGACTCCCGAAAATGACAGAGTATTCAGACTAAATTTATTGAAGCTGTTGGAGGAATAATAATGTCAGTTCAAGGTATATCAAAGGAATACAAATTCAGAGAAGCTGTTCCCGTGTGGGAAAAGGGGGAGGAGCTCACAAAGAACCATTCTCTCATTTTCAGAGCCGTAATTGAGGGAAATGAAGAGATAAAATTAAGCATTGCATCTCACTCGAGATATCAGATTTTTGTTGACGGTGTATTTTATGCCGCAGGTCCTGCAAGAGCAGGACACGGCTTCTACAGAGTAAGTGAGTACACTCTCGGCAAGGAGCTTTCCCACAAAAAAACCGTCATTTCAATCATTGCGGCAGGCTACAACATTAACAGCTTTTATCTTCTGGATATGCCATCCTTCCTCGCAGCTGAAATCACAAGAAACGAGGAAATTCTTTATGCAACAGGCAGCAATTCGGAATTTGAGGTTTCAAGATATGCTTCAAGACTCAGCAAAACACCCCGCTACTCCTTCCAGCGCCCATTTACCGAGTGCTACATTCTTGATGCATACTATGATCTTTTTATGACTGACCCCGACACACAGCTGCAGACAGTTGAAATTGCTCCAACCGAAAAGAAAAGTTTTATTGACAGAAACTTACCCTACTGTCTCTATACCGAAAGAAAGGTAAAGGAGATTGTATCAAAAGGTATTCTTATTCCCGACAAGGACAGAAGATTCTTCAAAGACAGAAGCCTTACAGGTGTCTGCGACAAGCTCAGGGGCTTCACCGAAAAGGAGCTTGATGCATCTCCCGTAAACGAGCTTTATGCATATAAAACACAAATTATGGAAGACGGCGGCTACGGAATGGAAAGCGTATCCCTGGGAATCAACTGCTGCTGTATTTATGATATGGGCAGAAACAACACGGGATATATCCGTCTTTCCCTTACTGCCGAGCATGATACCGTAATTTATGCGGTATTCAACGAAATTCTTCCTGACGGAAAATGTCCTGACCCCGGAAAGGACAGCTGTCAGAATGTTATAAAATGGGCAATTCAGGGCGGAAGAACCTACGATATTGTTTCATTTGAGCCCTACACCTTCCGCTATATCCAGATTATTTCAATGTATGCACCGACACTTGTCACCAATATATCCCTCTACGAGGAATGCTATCCCGAAACACTTACCGTAAATACAAAGAAAATGCCAACGGAAAGCCTGCAGAAAATTTATGATGCCGCTGTTGAAACCTTCCGTCAGAATTCAACAGACATCTTTATGGACTGCCCCTCCCGTGAAAGAGCAGGCTGGCTTTGCGACAGCTTTTTCACCGCCCGTGTTGAAAAAGAGCTGACCGGCGAGAGCTTTGTTGAACACAATTTCCTTGAAAATTTTCTACTTCCCGAAAAATTCAATAACATTCCCGAAGGTATGCTTCCCATGTGCTATCCCTCAGACCACTATGACGGCACATACATACACAACTGGGCATTCTGGTTCGTTCTGCAGTTAAAGGGTTATCTTGAGCGCTCAGGAGACAAAGAGCTTGTTGATTCAGCAAAAAAGAGAGTCTATGAGCTTCTTGAATTCACAAAGAAATACGAAAATACCGACGGACTTCTTCAGAATATAGACAGCTGGATTTTTGTTGAATGGTCCGAGGCAAACGATTTTGTAAGAGATATAAACTACCCCTCGAATATGCTCTATTCTAAAGTGCTTGATGCTGTTGCCGACCTTTACGGTGACACGGCACTTCACGAAAAAGCAAATTCATTAAGAAAAACAATCATCGAAAAATCCTTTAACGGAGAATTTTTCATTGACAATGCAGTGCTGAATGAAGAGGGCGTTGCAGAAAGAACAGAAAACCATAGTGAAACCTGTCAGTATTACGCATTTTTCTCCGGAACTGCAACCAAAGAGACATTCCCCGAGCTTTACGAGAAAATGTTCACCGTTTTCGGACCTCACAGAAATGCAGAAGAAACCTACCCCGATGTGCCCGTTTCAAATGCATTCATCGGCAATTACCTCCGTCTGTTTATCCTCTTTGACGAGGGACAGCACGAAAAGCTTCTCAGCGAAATTGAAAGCTTCTTCCTGCCTATGGCGGAAAAAACAGGCACGCTCTGGGAAAATATGACCGACTATGCCTCCTGCTGCCACGGCTTTGCAAGCCATGTAGCATACTGGCTTAATCACATTGTGAAATAATAACAATTGACATTTTTCGATTTCTTTGTTATTATAGCATTTGTATTATTTTGTTTTATTATGTTGGTGGTTTTTATGAAAAATTTTAAGAAGATTGTTCTCGCAATGCTCGTTTCATGTCTGCTCATTGTTCCTCTTGCAGCTACAGCAGGAGCGGAAGCCCTTATGGACCCCGAAAATATCAATTCCATAATGGATTATTTCGGCATTGATGCCAATGACCCCAACAGTGTTCAGGGTGCCATTTCTCAGATACAGGACGGCGGTCTGTCAGCAATAATGAGCATTCTCGGCATTGATGTCTCTGAAATTCTTGATGAGCTTCAGGATTATCTCAGCGCTATGTCTCCTACGATAACCGTTCCTCAGGCAACGACAGAACCTGCAACTACAGAACCGGAGACAACAACAGAGCCCGAAACAACTACATCTGTTCCCACAACCGCACCTCCTGTTTACACAACGGTTTATCCTACATACACCTACGTTCCCTCTACCGAGGCACCCACACTTCCGCCTGAAACTACAACCTTCCAGTTCATTCCTCCCGAGCAGATATATACAGAAGCAATTACAACAACTGTTTTCAATCCCGTTGTTGAGGATGATGTGACTCTCAGCGATGACACAAATCCCTTCAAAACTGCTATCGGTGTTCTTCTTCTTTTAGGCTCAGGAATCGGTGTGATTATTGTTGTTTTAGCGCTCAAGAGAAACAGAATATAAAATGCATAACTTAAAAGTCTCGGAACATATTGAATATATTGACGGCAGCCTTAAGCTCGTAGTATCCGACAGCCATACCTTTGGTACGGATGCCTTGCTTCTGGCTGCCTTTTCCGCACCCCGAAGGAAAAATATGGTATGCGATTTCGGTACAGGCTGCGGAATTATTCCCTTTTTCTGGCTGAGAGAAGGGGTTGAAAAAGTGTATGCGATTGAAATCCAGCCCCTTGCCTGCGACCAGCTCACAAGAAGCATTGAAATAAATTCCCTGGAGAAAAGATTTTTTCTTTACAATTCCGACTTAAGAGAGCTTAAGGGGAAGCTTGAAGCAGGAATATTTGACCTTGTTACAATGAATCCCCCGTACACTGCCGAGGGACACGGAATTATAAGCTCCTCGGGAGCGGATAAAATTGCAAGACACGAAACAAGCCTTGAATTGACAGACGTTTTCATGTCTGCTTCACGGCTTCTGAAATTCGGAGGCAGAATGTGCATCTGTCTGCGTCCGGAAAGACTCACTGAGGCGATGATGGGAATGAGACAGGCAAAAATTGAGCCCAAAAGACTTCGCTTTGTTTCGCAACGCGACGGCAAAGCCCCCTGGCTGTTCCTTCTTGAAGGTAAAAAAGGCAGAAACCCGGGACTTATAGTGGAAAATGAGCTTCACATTGAAAATCCCGACGGCAGCCCCTCGGAAGAAATGCTGAAAATAATCGGAAGCTACAAAAAGAACTGACTTTTTCATAAAGGAGAACAAAATGGCAGGAGAATTATTTGTAGTGGGAACACCTATCGGAAATTTAGGTGACTTTTCCCCGAGAGCCGTTGAGACCCTCAGAACCGTTGACTTTATTGCCGCGGAGGACACAAGAGTTTCAATCAAACTTCTCAACTACTTTGACATAAAAAATAAGCTGATAGCATATCACGAGCATAACCGTGCGGAAAAAGGCCCGTCAATTGTGGAAAGAATTCTTGCCGGAGAAAGCTGTGCATTGGTGACTGATGCCGGTATGCCTGCAATTTCCGACCCCGGTCAGGATTTAGTGCGCCTTTGCCACGAAAGCGGAATAAAGGTTAATACAGTCCCCGGACCCAGTGCAATAATTACGGCACTTGCTCTTTCGGGACTTGAGGTTTCCCGCTTTACCTTTGAAGGCTTCCTGACAGGCAACAAGCCGAAAAGAAGAGAGCATCTTGAAGAAATAAAAACCGAAAGAAAAACAATGGTCTTCTACGAGGCTCCCCACAAGCTTGCCGCAACTCTTCACGACCTCCACACTGCTCTCGGAGACAGAAAGATTGCACTCATTAAGGAGCTTACAAAGATTCACGAAAACATAGAATTCGGTACCCTCGCAGAGCTTGACGGAAAATATGACAACGTAAAGCTCAAAGGTGAATATGTTATAATAATTGAAGCAAAATCCGAAGAAGAGTTATCTGCTGAATCAGAGGAAATCGACCCTGTAGAGCTTGCTAAAGCATATATCGCGGAAGGCTTCAGTATAAATGAAGCAGCAAAAAAAGCTGCAAAAGAAACAAACACTAAAAAAAGTGATATTTACAAACAATTAGTATAATCGGAGAAGAAAATGGACATCAGAGAAAAACTTTGTAAAGAATTTCCGGTAAAGCCGGACCACATGGAAAACATCATAAGCCTTATTGATGACGGCAATACAATTCCCTTTATTGCCCGTTACCGAAAGGAAATGCACGGAAGCTGCGATGATCAGCTTCTCCGTGAAATAGCTGATCGTCTTCAGTATTTAAGGAATCTCGAAAAGAAAAAAGAAGATTACATTGCGCACATTGAAAGCTTAGATAAAATGACCGAGGAGCTTCGTGCAGATATTCTTGCAGCAGAAACTCTTGCAGTCCTTGAAGACCTTTACCGTCCCTACAAACAGAAGAGAAGAACAAGAGCTACCATTGCAAAGGAAAAGGGACTTGAGCCCTTGGCACTTGAAATCCTCGCTCAGGAAAAAACCGAGGGTACAATTGAAGAAATGGCAGCACCCTTCGTTAATGAAGAAAAGGAAGTTCCCGATGTTGCAGCAGCTTTACAGGGAGCCAATGATATCATTGCAGAAATTATGTCCGATTCACCCGAAATAAGACACGACCTCAAGGAAATGATTTCCGCAAAGGGCATCATCCGTTCAAAAGCAAAAACGGAGGAGGACAGCGTTTACTCAATGTATTACGACTACTCTGAGGCTGTCTCAAAAATCCCCAGTCACAGAATTCTTGCTCTTAATCGTGGCGAAAACGAAGATTTTCTTAAGGTAAGCCTTGAAATTGAAAATTTTGCGGCTATGGGAATTTTCTACCGTTACTTTGTAAAATCGGGCAGCATCACAACACAGTTTGTAAAGGAAGCAGCTCTTGACAGCTGGGAAAGACTTGTTTTCCCCTCCGTTGAAAGAGAAATCAGAAATATGCTGACAGACAAAGCCTCCGAGCAGGCAATAAAAATGTTCGGCCAGAACTTAAAGCCCCTTCTTATGCAGCCCCCCATTAAGGATAAACGCGTTCTTGCAGTTGACCCGGCCTATAGAACCGGCTGTAAAATTGCCGTAGTTGACGAAAACGGCAAGGTTCTCTCAACAGGTGTAATTTATCCCACTCCTCCTCAGAACAAAAAGGAGGAAGCAGCCGAAAAGGTACACTCTCTCATAAGAAAATTCGGTGTAAACTGCATTTCAATCGGAAACGGTACAGCTTCAAAGGAAGCAGAAATTTTCGTTGCCGATACAATAAAGCAATACGGAGGTCAGGTAAGCTATATGGTTGTAAACGAGGCAGGTGCTTCCGTTTACTCCGCCTCAAAGCTCGGCGCACAGGAATTCCCCGATTTTGACGTTTCCCTTCGTTCTGCGGTTTCCATCGCAAGAAGATTGCAGGATCCCCTTTCGGAGCTTGTAAAAATTGATCCCAAATCCATCGGCGTAGGACAGTATCAGCACGACCTTCCCCAGGCAAGACTTGAAGAGTCCCTTACAGGTGTTGTTGAGGACTGTGTTAACTCCGTAGGTGTTGACCTTAATACCGCATCCCCCTCACTTCTTAAATATGTTTCGGGCATTACTGCCGCAACTGCAAAAAATATTGTGGCATACCGCGATGAAAACGGTGCTTTCACTTCCCGTGCAGGTCTTAAGAAGGTAAAGGGACTGGGTCCCAAGGCATTCGAGCAGTGCGCAGGCTTCCTTCGTATTCCGGGCGGCAAGGAAACTCTTGATAACACTGCGGTTCATCCCGAATCCTACGATGCAGCAAAGAAGCTTCTTGAAATTCTCGGAATTGACAGCAAGAAAATATCAAAAGACGGCATCTGTGACATTGAAGAAAAGCTCACCGCATACGGAAAAGTAAAAGCTGCAGAGGAAATCGGTGTGGGCATTCCCACTATAACCGACATTGCTGAAGAGCTTAAGAAGCCCGGAAGAGACATCCGTGATGCTCTCCCTGCACCTATGCTTCGCTCCGACATTCTTTCAATGGAAGACTTAAAAGAAGGAATGGAGCTTCAGGGTACAGTAAGAAATGTTATCGACTTTGGTGTATTTGTTGACATTGGTGTGCATCAGGACGGACTTGTTCATATTTCACAGATAACAAACCGCTATATCAAGCGTCCCTCCGAGGTACTTAAGGTAGGCGATATCGTAAAGGTAAAGGTTCTCGGTGTGGACGTTGCAAAAAAACGTATTTCTCTCACAATGAAATAAAATTCACAAAAATCGGGGTGTTTTTATGTCAATGAAAAAATCAACAAAAGCTTTAATCGGAGCAGCAGCCGGCATCGGTGCTCTTGCAGGTGTATTCAATACTGTGGTTTATGAGTGTATGCTCAACATCCGACTGGCAGCAAAAATAGGAGAAAAAATGAATCCTCCCGTTGTTGAAGCTCCCTCTGAGGAACAACCGGCACAAGCCGCTCCTGCCGAGAAGCCTGAAGCTGACAGATTTTTCCCGGCAATGGAAAAGTGGCTGTCTGAAAATCAACCCGAAGACATTTACATAACAAACAAAAAAGGTCAGAAGCGACACGCAAAGTTATTCAACAACGGTCATCCCGAAAAATGGGCAATTATATTCCACGGCTTCACCTCAGCCCCCGGCGGAATGTACCACTATGCCTTTGCTTATGCGCAGATGGGCTTTAACTGTATTCTCCCCTCTATGATAGGACACGCAGAGGATGAAAACAAATATGCATCCATGGGCTGGCACGACAGATACATAGGCCTTGACCTTATTGAATACATTACAACAATGTATCCCGATGCCGAGATTGTGCTTCACGGTGAAAGCATGGGAGCCGCAACAACTATGCTTATAACGGGTGAAAATATTCCCCGAAATGTAAAATGTGCAGTTGCCGACTGCGGCTTTACAAGAGTCATAGATGAGTATGCACATGTAACCAGAACTACCATCTCTCCGCTGCTTGTTCCTATGCTTCCTATACTAAGCCTTTATTCACAGCTTCGCGGCAATATGAATTTCAAAAAATGCGCTCCTATTGAGGCGGTAAAAAAATCTGTTACTCCCACACTTTTTGTCCACGGCGAGGCTGACGATTTCGTTCCCTTCAGAATGATGAATGAGGTCTACACTGCCTGCTCTGCACAAAAGGATTTCTTCACGGTAAAGGGTGCGGGACATGCGGAATCCGTATCAAAGGAACCCGAATTCTACTGGACAAATGTTTATAACTTCGTAAAGAAATATATTGAATTATGATAAAATCTCTCAAAGCCTCAAAAGGCAAGGATACAAATATGACAGAGGGCAGCATCATAAAGCATCTTATTATGTTTTCGCTGCCTCTTCTGCTGGGAAATGTTTTCCAGCAGCTATATAACACCGTTGACACCTGGGTAGTAGGAAATTACGTCAGCAACGAAGCATATTCAGCTGTTGGCTCCGTAGGCCCAATTATCAATGTGCTTATCGGTCTTTTTATGGGACTTTCAAGCGGTGCAGGTGTTGTAATTTCACAGTTTTACGGGGCTAAACGCTTCGACAAGGTACATGAAACGGTTCACACCTGTATTGCAATTACGGCGCTCCTTTCCGTTGTTTTTACCATTGTAGGAATAGCAACATCTTCCCTTATGCTTCACGCAATGGATACACCCGAATCGGTGTTCCCGGAGGCAAAAAAGTACCTTACAATTTATTTTGCAGGTGTTACGGGACTTCTTTTCTACAATATGGGCTCGGGCATTCTCCGTGCTGTAGGTGACTCAAAGCGCCCGTTTGTTTTTCTTGTAGTTTCTGCAGTTCTCAACACCGTGCTTGACCTTGTATTTGTGCTGGGCTTCGGAATGGGAGTTGAAGGTGTTGCATATGCCACAATAATTGCGCAGGGTGTTTCAGCCGTGCTTGTAATGCTGACGCTTATGACCTCCGACAGCTGCATAAGGGTTGTGCTGAAAGAGATGAAAATACATTTTGAACAGCTGAAGCTGATACTGAGGGTGGGCACACCTGCCGCAATTCAGCTTGCAATTACCGCTTTTTCAAATGTTTTCGTGCAGTCATACATAAACTATTTCGGTGCTGATTGTATGTCCGGCTGGACTACATATACAAAGCTTGATCAGTTTATGTTCCTGCCTATGCAGTCCGTTTCCATTGCAGCAACCACCTTTGTGGGACAAAATCTCGGAAAAGGTAATGCCGAAAGAGCAAAAAAGGGTGTCAGAACAGCATATATCATGTCCCTTATCTGTACTGCTGTTATTATGGTACCGCTTATAATATTTGCTCCTCAGGCAGGTGCTTTCTTCAATGCAAAGCCTGAGGTTCTGGAATTCTCAACACTTCTCATCCGCTGGCTGTCCCCCTTCTATCTTACCTGCTGTATGAATCAGATTTATTCGGCAGCCTTAAGAGGGGCAGGAAACAGCAAAATACCTATGATAATAATGCTTTTCTCCTTTGTTCTTTTCAGACAAAGCTATCTTTTCATAATGTCAAACTTCATTGCCAATGAAATTCTGCCTATTGCAATGGGTTATCCGGCAGGCTGGATTCTCTGCTCGGCAATCACATTTATCTACTACAAAAAAACAGACCTTATGAAAACAAAGCTTGTTTCATAAAACCAAATCTTACCCGTTCCGAGGATATTTCTTCAGAACGGGTATTGTCTTTTTGCTCAAAATTTAACTGTCGAATTATACATATTGATATGCTGTTTTAGGTTGTGTTTTATACATATAAATGATATAATATCTACAATTACAGTAAAGGAGAGGTGTTATGGCTAAGGTAAACAAAGAAACTTTCTCTAAGTTTTTTACTGAAGTAAAAACACATTGGAAAACTCCTGCCGAAGGGAAATATGTTCCCTATAAAGAATATCTTAACATATTCTTCGCGGTAGGCTCCAACTACACGGCATCAAAGGTGCTGGAGTATATCTATTTTGCAACGGGATGCTTCCTGATAATGCATCACTATCAGCTCCCCTATCTCACATTCTCAATCATCAGCATCATCAATATGCCATTGGGTTATGTAACTGCTCTTATATGGTGGTTTGTATGTGACAATCTGGGCTTCCTGCCGGGTAAAACGGAAAAGAAGCTATATACAGTATACATACTGATGGCAACATTCGGTTTGTCACTGATACTTTTCGATGCTTCTCAGCTTTTCGACCCCAACAGCAGATTTATTATTTACTTAAACTCCCTTGAGGGTATGAGTGCCACCGCCTGTTTTAAAGTATTCGGAACACACTTCCTTTACTCCGGCTGGGTGGGTGCACGAAACATTTTCTGGAGAAAAAAGCTTATCCCCAAATTCGGAAGATATAAGTATTCTCTTTATTCCGATATGATACCCAAGTGTATTGTGGTAATTCTTATCGGTTGGCTTCCTCTTTACGAAATCCCCGATGTTTCCACCCGTGTATGGGCAGCAAACCTTCTTTTTGCTATTTACGGTGTCTTCGGCTTCGGAAATGTGCTTGAAACCACTACACAGAGCATCTCCCCCGACCCCACAGAAAGAATTCTCGTAAGAACATACCCCGTAAAACTTTCACACTTCTTACAGACTATTATGACAATCATAATACCTGCCCTTGTAGGAACTCTTAAAAACGGATGGGCTGATATAAATTTCTTCCGTTGGGTCATCCCCGGAACCTTCATTGCCTGTGCGGTGCTTACTATGATAGGCGCAGGTAATATCAAGGAGAGAATTCCTCAACCGCCCCTTGAAAAGAAGGTCAATATAAAGTTCTGGGACGGTATGTTCGGTGTTCTTCACAACAAATACCGCTGGATAAATACAATGGTAGGACTTCTTGACTCCCTGGGTAACGGTATGCTTGCATTCACAAGTATTCTTTATCTGTATACATTCCGTCTTGCAGGTCTTCCCTATTCAATAATTCAGCTGGTGATATCCTTCGCGGGTACGCCGCCGGATCTTCTTACTCCCTATTTCTTAAAGAGATTCTCATATAAGCAGATAATGATATTCTATCAGCTGACCCGTGCTATAGGTAACGGCGCACTTGTTGCAGCAATATGGTTCTTCGGTGATAATCTTGTAATTTGCGGTACTGTCTGCTGTCTTGTTATGTTCTTAATGGAAATGACAAAAACCGTTCCCACATCGGCAGGTCACGATATGAATGTACGAATCAACGACTATCAGATGTATCTTTCAGGCGAAAGACTTGAAAGCTTCTCGGGTATTTTCGGTTGGTTTACAGGACCCATAACATCCTTTGTAGGTCTTATTATACCCCTGCTGCTTCTCTCCTACGGCTTTAACAGCAACTGGGATATTCTTTTCCTTGATGAAGCAAGACTTAAAATCGTTGTAGTGCCTCTGCTTATAGACGTTGTGGGCTTCTTACTTATGACTATCCCCTATTTCTTCTGGGACTATGACACAAATAAGCAGAATAAGGTTATGCAGGTATTAAAACGCCGTGCGGAAGTTACCGAAAAGAGAGCGCTTGAGCAGGGCGAAACCGTTTCAGGCGGATATAAAGGTTAAGGAGGTGCTGTTATGAGTAAAAAAGAGAAAAAAATGAACAATGCCCTTACTGATGATACAATACTTGATATCCCTGAAGACGAAATATATACTTATCAGATAGAGGGACTTGCGGCACCCCACATAAATAAACCCTACAGCCATTACGGACTCAAAAAAGCGATATTTATTATAGTTATCGTAGTTGCCGTTTCCCTGTCAATGTATTTCAGCTTAAGTATCCTTACAACTGACACGTTTACATTTGCTGAAATATCAGACGGAAACTATCAGTTCACAAAGTTCTCAAATCCCGGATATATTGAGGAACTTACAATAAACTGGGTACTTGATATTGAACACCCCTCAGACAGCGGCAAGACAAACGAAATTAACATAACCGTAACCGATGCTCCCGAAGAGCTTCCCGCAATTCCCGTTAAAACAAAGGAAGAGCTTATTGACTATTATAAATATATATTGAAACAGGAGCAGCTGGCCGCAATAGAAAATGCAAAAAAATTCCCCTATTATGAAATAACGGAAAATACATCAAAACCTGTTACTTCAATAAAGGAATATGCATTAAACGGTGACGGCTATATAAAAACCATTTATATCGGTGAAAATGTTCTTGAAATAGACGGCAAGGCTTTCTATTCCTGCTGGGCACTGCAGAGAATTATAGTTGATGAAAACAATCCCAACTACTGCGATATAGACGGTGTTCTTTATACAAAGGACAAAAAGACCGTTATATGTTATCCCTGCGACCGTGACCAGTATTTAAGAGAAAAATACGGTTATCCTAAGGAGCTGTGGGAAGGCGCCCCCAAAGATTCAGCAAACAAAGAAATAATTTCAGCAGAAGACTATGCTCCCATTTTTGAAGAATACAATAAAAAGGTAATGACCTATGTCATTCCTTCAACAGTAGAAACAGTTGGCGAGCTTTGCTTTAACTATTCAAATTTTGCTACAGTTTACCTTCCCGAAGGACTTAAGAAGATTGAAAATCTCGGATTCTTCGAAATGCCCAATATGAGAGATTTCTACACCTATGTAACAGAAAATGCAATTGAAGATACCTCTTATAAAGCAGCAGACGGACTCAAGACATACCTCTCCTTCCCTGACGGACTCGAATATATCGGTACTGATGCATTCAGCTACAATAAGGCTATGAACTATGTATATATTCCTGCTTCCGTAAAATTCATCGGACATCACGCTTTCTGGGAAAGCTGTTATGAAGATGGCGGAGAAATCAAGGGTATCCCCGAGCTTAATATTGAAATGAGCAAAGAGGAATTCAAAAATTCCGTGGAAACAGGCGACCAGTGGACACCTATATATAACCACAATATCCTTAAGAAAATCCCCGTAAACTACGGCGCAGAAAGAGAATAATCAAACAAAAAGGCTTTGACCGTTTGGTCAAAGCCTCTTTTAATAACACATATTCACTTTTACTTCTTACTACAAATTTTTCCCGGGTAAAAATTTAGTCCCATTCCGTGCCCGTAACGGTATCCATATCAATACCCGTGGTATCGTGGGTTTTCTTAATAAGAAGCACAAGAGCGGCAGTAAAGCCGGGAACAAGGAGTGCAAAGCAGCAGGCAGCCATTGCGGTATTGCCGATTGTGAGAGTAAAGGGCATACTCAGCACAAAGGACAGCACAAAGCCCACAGCAGTTACAATATACTGAGCAGACATGGCCGATGAACGAAGATTGGTGGGAGCCGACTCACCTATCATCATAATAATTACGTCATTTGTTGAATAGTAGCTGCCGATTGCCGCACCGCAGAAAAATCCCGTAATAAGAGGATTCCAGTTGCAGTAAGCGCCCACAGAGAACAGCACATATGACAGCACACAGTTGAATGCTGTTGTAACAGCTGCCGCTTTTCTTCCCTTCCAGTCGGAAATAAAGCCCATAATTACCTGAGCCACGGCAAGCCCCAGCGGATAAAGGAAAATAGCCTCTGTATAGGTGGTAACTCCTACTGTTGCAACTGCCTCCTCAAGAGAAGCTGCCCCGCCCGAGGCAAAAAGATTTGAAGCATAACCGTAATTCAGAACTATCGGGTAATTTATACTTGCAATAAAGCCGATGTTTGCCACCGAGGACACAATATAAAGCCAACGAAGCTGCTTGTGCTTCATTGAGAACTTAAGTGCAGGAATAAGACCGCCCTGCTTACTTGCAGCATCTGCTTCTTTCTTTTCTTTTTCAAGCTCTTCGGGAGTTTTACGAAGATATGAAAGTCTCGATTCAATAAAGGCATCGGTTTCCCTTGCACACATAAGGGCAATGAAGCAAACCACCACACCAACAACTGCAGGGATAAAGTAAACATTTCTCCACTGACTGACGTCTGCCATCAGCTTATCACGAAGGTACGGCACCAGCATAACCGCAATATTTGCAAAGAATTTAATTGAAGAATAAATTCTTGCTCTGTGCTTCGAGGGAGAAGACTCCATAATATAAACCACGTGCATATCGTGGGGAATGAAGAACTGTACAAAACAAGCACCGATAAAATAGAGAGGGATATTGTCCGACAGATAAATTATCAGAAGTGCAATACTCATTCCGAAAGTATTTACAAGGAGAAAAAGCTTTCTGCCCCAACGGTCAGCAAGAGGTCTGTACAAAAGACCTATTACCTGGAAAGGAATTGCAAGTCCCGAAAGAATATCAAGAAGCGAAGCGGAATTTCCCGTCTTGAACAGGTCATTTGCAATTTCCGTTTTCATAAGCGTACCTATCTGCGAGGCAATTTCATCAACAGCATAAATAAGTGCGATAATGAAAATAAGATAAATTATATAATAACTTCTTTTCGGACGTGCCTTTTCCTTTTCCCAACGAGCAATTTCCTTTTCCCGTCTTAAAGCCTTCTTTTTCAGCTGCTCAGCTGTCATTGTCTTATTTTTCATATTTTCACCCTGAATGTCTTTACCTCAAACGGCTTTATGTTGAATGAGAAGGAGCTGCCGTCTGCAGCAATTTCCTTTTCATCAACTTCCATCATATTACATTCAATTACCTTAATATTGTCACAGGGAAGAGTCATTGTAACCTCACCCGAATGTGCAGAGGTTTCATATACACGGATAATTATTCCGTCACCGTCCTGAGCAGGCTTTACAGCATCAATCATCACCTTTTCATCAGAAAGAGTGATGTATGAATATTCTGCCTTTTCGCCCTTACCGTCAGCAACATAAACTGCTGTCAGAGGAATATTCTCCTTGAATGCTTCCTTAACCGTATCAGCATCATCCCAGCGGTTTTCGTGTACATACACACCGTAGCGGAAGGTCGAAATTCCCTTATCAGCAGTAGCATCGGGAAGAATGGGAGCACGCATAAGTGTGATTCTCATTACATTTCCGTCAATATCATAGCCGTACTTGCAGTCATTGATAACAGAAACACCCATATCGCCCTGAGAAAGGTCTGCCCACTTATGAGCACATACCTCAAACATTGCCTTTTCATAGGAATTATTGGCATATGTGGGTCTTTCAAGGGCTCCGTGAGCAATTTCACAGGTAGCCACACGGCTTCTGATATCAAGGGGGAATTCTGCTTTAAGCACCTTTTCTGTTTCGTGCCAATCAACTGTTGTATCGTAAATAAGCGTCTGAGCATCGGCAGTAAGAGTAATATCCTGAGTGATTTTTGACTTATTGAATGAATAAACAGCACGAATAACCGCCTTTACGGAAGTCTGTTCAATAAGTTCTACAGAATCAGCAGTATCAAGGTACCACATCTTCATCTTGTAGTCATTTTCAAGATTCCATGCACTTTCGTGAATAGGCTTATCATGAGAAACGGAGAGAAGATTACCCTTACCCGAAAGAATATTCTTTCCGAGCTTTTTATTTATAAGAGCGATAAGCTTTCCGTTTTCATCAAACTCAGCTCGAAGATTCTTGTTTTCAAGGAAATCCTTTCCTGCAGTTACACAGTCAGACTCTGCTGCTGCGGTAAGTCTGAACACCTTATATCCCATAGCAGGTACATTTTCTGCGATAAATTCAAGCTTTTTATCCTTTACGGCACTCTTCATCACATTGCCGTCACAATCTGCAACACCTGTGTTTTCCACAGAAATTTCAACAGAAACGGGGGCTATAACAGCAAAAGGAAGAAGATTCCATACAACAATACTGTCCTTACCGACACCTGCCTTCGCGGAAAGCACCTGAAGAGCATTATCAATTATCTCATTACCCTCTTTGTTCATAAGGGCATATTCTTTTCTTGTGTTATCAAATACCTCTTCAATTGAAGTACCGGGAAGAATATCGTGGAACTGATTTGTAAGAAGAAGTCTCCACAGCTTTTCTGTACGCTCTCTGTCATAAAGCCCTGCAATAAGAGTCAGCATTTCTGCATTTCGCAGCATATATTCACCCTTACGGTTATTCTTCTTGACAAATGCCTGGCTTGTAAAGGTACCTCTGTGATTTTCATAGTACATTTCACCGTCCCATACGGGAAGAGCATCAATGTCCTTTTCAATTGCCTTAAAGAAATCATTTGCCTGACCCATTCTTACATTGGGAAGACCGGGAAGCTTCTGAAAACGGCGGACCTTTTCAACCATATGGAAGGTACATCCGCCACCGCCGTCACCGTAACCGAACATACCCATTGAAGCGTCAACAAGGTCGTTCTGACGGTTGGTTTTTCTTGTCTGCTTTACATAATTTGCATCTGCTTCACCCTCATAGTGAACCTTCTGCATATATGCAAGAACTTCATCACCCGAATGTGCACGCCACTTGAAGACACTTAAGGGGAATTCGTTGGTATCGTTATACTGTAATTTCGAAGTAAGGAAATACTTCATACCCGATTTCTTAATAACCTGAGGAAGTGCTGCGGTAAAGCCGAAGCAGTCGGGAAGCCAGTAGATGTCGGAGGAAATACCGAATTCCTTCATAAAGAATTCTCTGCCGTAAAGAAGCTGTCTTATAAGGCTTTCGCCTGATGCAAGATTGGTATCAGCCTCAACCCAGGTGTTACCTGTAATTTCCCACTGTCCGTTCTTTACAAATTTCTTTACATCCTCATAAATTTCGGGATAGTGGTCCTTTACATAGCTGTAAACTGCAGCCTGGCTCTGTGTAAACTTAAAATCGGGATATGCCTTCATAAGAGACACATTGTTTGAGAAGGTTCTGGCGCACTTACGGTGAATTTCTTTAACTGTCCACAGCCATGCAACGTCAAGGTGGGAATGACCGCAGATAATAACATCACCGGGAGTTGCATAATTAATCCTTGCAAGCTCTTCCCAGAGAGTTTTCTTTGCCTCGGGAATAGTTTCATAAAAACGCTCTTTCCCGAAATCAAAGTCCAGCTTATGAATTGCATTGTCAACCGCATTGTAAATACGCTTTCCTACATACTCATCCTCTGTCTGCTCATATACATCCCAGGCACAGTTGATGTCATACCATATGTCTTCTGCCGCCTCATTCACAACACGAAAGCTCGCTGTATTCATTGTATATGTAATAGGCTTCTTGTCGGGGAAAGCGAAATTAAAATATCCGCCCGAGTCAACAGCATTTTCAACCTGAATAAAAAGCTTTTCGCCGGCTTTCAAAGGTCTATGGAACAGAATATCCGTTCTGTGTACCCACCCTGAAGCTTCACGGGAGCTGACTGCACCCACAACCTCACCGTTAATGCGGATGATTGCCTCACCGCCGAAATCAATTGTCAGATAAACCTTTCTGTCGGCAAGCACTTCAGGCACCGTAAATTCATTTTCAAAATATCTTGTTGTGTCAAGTGTTGCACTCCAACGGTCTCCCAGGGACATTTTGTGACGGGGAGCGTCGTCAAGCTGAATTACCGCTGGCTCGGTGTGAACACCCGTATAGGACTCCCATTCAGGGATAGTAACAACAGCTTCATTCACATAAGGGTCAAGCTGTTTTATAAGATTTTTAAGAACACGGGGATTAAAGGTATGATGAATCATAAAAACCTCCTCATTAATGAAACATTAATCATTAAGTTTATAATAACAAAAAGAGGGCATATATACAAGAAAAAAACTGCATCCGCAGTTAAAAATCGGAGTGCAGTTTTTTGGTCATTTTGTTATATACTTTTTCAATCATCCACTTTTCCGTAGACTTTTCGGCTATTTCCGAAAGACTTATCCATCCTACAGCAGAATTTTCGTCCTCACAGACAGAAATTTCTTTATTTTCATCGGCTTCAACTAAAAAAGTGACATTATAGTGTACGTGAGAGGATACATATTTTCCTTTTCTCATGTGGCCTGCCACGGGAAGAATTTCAAGTGAAAAAATGTCTTCACTTACTGGAATTACATCCGCGCCCGTTTCTTCCTTTGCCTCTTTTACGGCAACAGACAGCAAATCCTCATTTCCGTCTGCGTGACCGCCTACCCAGCTCCAGGAATTGTAGATATTGTGATAACAGAAAAGCACCTTTGTCCGTTCTTTATTTACAATCCAGGCAGAAACCGTAATATGACCTGCCTGATTTTCACGGAAAAGGCAGTTTTCATTATTCTTTACAAAGCCAACAAAAGCTTCCTTGTCTGTTTCCTCTTGCTCGCAAAAGGGAACAAAATCAATTAATTGCTGTAAAAATTTCATAAAATCACCTTAAATCCTAAAGGTTTCAGTTTTAACTTTCCATAAGGTAAGTTTAGTAAAGAGTAAATAACGATAAGTAAAAAGTACAAAAAAAACAGCTCACAGTATTGTGAGCTTTTCTTTGTGCCGGCGACGACCTATCTTCCCGGGCGGCTGCCCGCCAAGTATTTTCGGCACGATTGAGCTTAACTACCGTGTTCGGGATGGGAACGGGTGGGACCTCAATGTTATAGACACCGACTTTCGTTTGGGGTATTCCCTCAAGCGCAAGGGGAATTATAGCAGATATAATCCCCCTTGTCAAGCAATTTTTTGATTTTTTTGAAAAATTTTTAATTTTCTTCCTGGAATATATATCTGCCCATAAGCACACCCATAACAGATGCCATCATAAGACCTCTTGTCCAACCCGAGGAATCACCGAGGCAATGAAGCCCCTTTACATTTGTATTAAGTCTTTCATCCATCTTTATTCTGTTGGAATAGAACTTGAGTTCCGGTGAATAAAGAAGTGTTTCATAAGAAGCAAAGCCCGGAACAACATGATCCATTGCCTGAATAAAATTAATTATATTTGTCATTGCACGGTAAGGCATAGCCGCAGTAATATCACCGGCAACAGCATCAGGAAGAGAAGGCTTCAGGTTTGCCTGCATAAGCTCCTTGGGCCAGGTGCGCTTGCCGTCAAGAATGTCACCGAAGCGCTGAACAAGAATATGCCCGTTTGCAAGCATATTTGTAAGCTCGCCTACCTTCTGCGCATACTCTATAGGCTGATTGAAGGGTGTGCTGAAATTATGTGAGCACAGAATTGCAAGATTTGTGTTATCGGATTTAAGCTCTTTATATGAGTGGCCGTTTACCACCGCAAGATTATTATCATAATTCTCCTGGCTTACAAAACCACCGGGATTCTGACAGAAGGTACGAACCTTGTTTTTGAAGGGCTTGGGATAACCTATGAGCTTTGATTCATACAAAGCCTTGTTAACGATTTCCATAACCTCATTTCTTACTTCAACTCTGACACCGATATCAACAGTGCCCGGCTGATGAGCTATATTATACTCTGCACAAAGCTTTTCAAGCCAGTCGGCTCCACGTCTGCCCGTTGCAATTATTGTAAAATCTGCAAAAATTTCTTCGGGTACACCTTTACCCGAGGTAATAATACCCTTACAGATTCCGTTTTTGTTGTCAAGAATAAGGCTACGGCATTCTGTATCAAAGAATATTTCAACACCGTTATTCAGAAGATACTGTTCAATGGCAAAGTACAAATCCTGTGCTTTTTCTGTACCTAAATGTCTTATGGGACAGTCAACAAGCTTGAGTCCTGCCTGAATTGCCCTCTTTCTTATTTCCTTTACCTCCTCCGAGGCATTTATACCCTCAACAGCCGTATCAGCACCGAATTCAAGATAAATTGAATCAGTATAATTTATAAGCTCCTGGGCGTTCATTTCACCTATAAGCGTAGGGAGATCTCCGCCTACCTCATAGCTTAAGGAAAGCTTTCCGTCAGAAAAAGCACCTGCGCCCGAAAAGCCTGTTGTAATATGACAGTTAGGCTTACAGCTCACACACTGCTTGGTTTTTGTTTTGGGGCAATGACGCTTTTCAATTGCCTTACCCTTTTCCACAATAACAATTTTTCTCTTGCTGCCTTTTCTTATAAGCTCAAGGGCGGTAAAAATACCGGAAGGACCGGCCCCTACTATAACAACATCGGTTTTCATGTTTGTTCTCCTTCAGTTCTGTTTACGGACTATTGTATATTCATCTCCGGGACGGAAATAAGGACAGCTTCTCACAGAATATGTCATAAACTGCTCAGCCTCGTCCATATCAAGGTCAACGGAGCATCTGTAGCAGTCATATTCCTCATCATATTCATAATTCATACAAACATCACAGCTTGAAAGCTTACTCATATTTTCCCTCCTCACATTTTCTTGTCAAAATTATTATACCACCGAAATGCCGATATTTCAAGTTTGACATGAATCAAGAAAATTTATTACATTTTTTCGGTCAATTATTACCTGAGGGTTTTCTTTTGCTGTATTATGAATAAAATGATGGCAGACGATAAATTCTTGACAAGAAAAGAGATTTCAGATGAAAAAACTAAACAAAATCACCCCCATCCCCATGTTTCATCAGATAATATGGTGGCTGGTAAGGGCTTCTCTTATAACATTCGGAGTGTGGGGACTGCTTCACGACTCCGTCACACAGTTCCTTATGGGACTTTTTGCAATTGCATTTACACATCTGTGGGATATGTTCCAGCTCTTCGGCGGAAGATCCTTCATCACACGGGTAACATACCAGGCACAGACAATGCTTAATATCTTCATCTGCTTCGGTGTTGTTATCGGTTATGTGCTCAACACGAAAACAAACTTCCCTTATGTTGATATAATCGAGCATTTCATTTCGGGTATCGTCGCATCCTACTTTGCATACGATTTCGCAGTAGCCTTTCAGGGGCGCTCCCGTCACTTAAGTCCGGGACTTGCATCCCTTTTTGCCCTGTGCTTCTCCTGCTTCATACTTGTAGGCTGGGAATTTTACGAATTCACAATGGACAGACTTTACGGCTATACCCTTCAGGTATCCCCCATCCTTTCCGAGGACGGACTTGTTGATACCATGATAGATATGATTCTTGCAGGGGCGGGCTCCGTTATCGGTATGTTCTGGGTATCCTTTTCCAGAAACGGTATCATCGGAAAGAACAGAAAAGAGCTTCGAGCCTTCGTAAAAGCCCGTTCAAAGAACGACAAGGAAAGAGAGCTCAAATACTTAGCCGAGCACGATTTTTATAAATAAAGCACTACTGTCCCGTAAACACCCGTTTGCGGGACAAATTTAATTAACCGAATATTAAATAAATTC
>JAZRTO010000099.1:0-1848 GCA_045652065.1 Acutalibacteraceae bacterium | reverse complement strand
TTTGAGAAAGGATTAAAATTATGACTTGTAAATACAGTAATATCATAGCGGAAAATTGCGGTATAAATTCTGCTTTAATCGCAGGATATTTGTACGAGCAACAGAAAGAAAAAGGCTTCATTCTTTGGGGTAAATTGTGGTACAGATGCTCTGTAAATAATTTTACGGCAGTATTTCCCTTTATGGGTAAGGGTGCCGTTTACGGTGCTCTTAAAAGACTCCGCAACAAAGGATATATTTTGAGAACGGAACACAACAAAAGTAAATTTGACCGTACAAAAAGCTATTCTTTTACCCCTCTCGGTCTTTCTGTAATGCTCACAACTAAAAACGAATAAAAGGAGGTATATATTATGGCAGAAAAAAGAATGGCAGGTAATTATGAGGTTACCACAGCATTTGAAATCGGCACAAAAGAAATCATAATCGGTGAGGACAAAACTGCTGCTTACGATGAAAGATTTGTAGTAGCCAACTATGAAAACAACGGCATTTTTGAAAGATATGTCGATGCTCTTGTAGGCGGTGACTATGCGGAAATTGTCAAGATATTCGCTGAAAGAGTAAAAAATGAAGCAGAAAAGGTTATGGATGAAAAATCAAAAATAACTGTTGATATGACACCCATTACAAAGGGCGGCTGTCAGGTGCTTGAAGCTGACGACAGGATAAAAAACAAGGTAGTTGTTGTCCGTGCTGATGTGTTCAAGCCTGAATATCAGATTGCAACAAAGCAGTTGCAGCTTTGTACAGGCGGCTTTGGTGCAGAGCCTAATTCAAGAGGATCTGCCTGCTTCTGCACAAATCTTTACAGCGGTAAAGAGGCAAGATATGAACGCTCGGATATTCTCGGTGTTATTGAAAAGGACTACCTTCCCGATTGGGCAAAGGAAAGACTTGATGTAGTTCAGAAGGAAATTGCCCACAGAAGAAAGGAAAGGGATGCAAGATGACACAGCTTAATGTAACACCCATTACGGAAAATCTTGAAAAATATACCTTTAAGCAGAGCAGTCAGATTTATCATCAGACAGCCTGTATAGGTTATCTTCGTGCAGACCTCGGCTCAAACGGTAAGGAATTCCATTCCACTTGGAATGAGATTTCCGCATTTTTCAAGAGCGACGAGTTTTCAAAGGAGTTTGATGATGTAATCAATGCCCTTCGTTTCGATGAAAAATACGGCAATATGCTCTCTGACAGAACAAAGCTCAGTCAGTATTGCCGCAGTAGTGCAAAGCAATACAGCGGTGCAGATAATCAGTATTACGGTGTCAGGGTTGACACGGATAATTACACTTATCTTTTAAGACTTAACCCCAACAAGGGCGAATACAACCTTTACTGTTACTGCTATGTAAGGCACTTCCTCGAAAATCATCTTGTCTGTGCAAGTAAAGGTATCAGGTTTATAACTTCCTCATACCGAAGAATATTCACCATTCCCGACGGCGACAAAATCAGGATAAAGTACCCTGACGGACAAAAGATTGATAAGACCTGCAGGTATGTTGATGATTACCACACGGAAATCGGCGGTAATCTCTATCATATCTGCGAGTTTGCAGAGCTTATGGAGAATAACAAAAACAAGGTTATTCTGCTTCGTTCCTCACTTCCCGAAAGGAGCTATGCTGTTCACCCGGAAAGCGGCAGGCTTATAATCATCACCAAAGGTGAATATGAAGTTACCGATGTAAGTAATGCCTATGACAGCCCTGAAAAGAACAGAGAGCTTGCTGACGGACATAACCGTGAAATGGGCATTACAAAACAGCAGGCTGAAGCAATGATTGGCGGCATCATAAACGGTTGGATAACACCTCTTGCCGACCCACAGAACTACAA
>JAZRTO010000098.1:0-1882 GCA_045652065.1 Acutalibacteraceae bacterium | reverse complement strand
TAAGATAATCTGCAGGTACATTTTCTCTTTCGAGATATTCATTCCACACATCACCGAGGGGTGCAGTTTTCATTTCCTCCTGAAGATACATTATCTCTGTGAAATTGCTTTCATTCTGCAAATTCTTCATTCTTTCATCAGGCTGTAAAAGTGCAAACAGAAGAGCCTTCTGCACGCTTCTGACACCCGTTACCCAGGCAGAAATGCGGTTGATTGATGCATCGAAATAGTCTGTGGCAATAAGCACTCTGTCGAGGGCATTGTTTCTTACGATTTCCTTTGCAATCTCCTTTGTTTCATCGTCAAAAATAACCACATGGTCACTGTCCCAACGGACTGCTCTTGTAATGTGAAGGGCTATCTTTTCGTTAAAGAGAAGCAGTGAGGAAATCTTGTCGCTTACCGTTTCCGTGGGATGATAATGACCGTTATCCATAAGAGGTATTATTCCCTTGTAATCGGAATAAGAAAGGCAAAATTCAGCCGAACCTACGGTATAGCTTTCAAGACCGATGCCGAATACCTTTGATTCCAAAGTTACATATACCATTTCTTTATTGTACGGTGTGTCGAGAATTTCATCAAGGCTCTTTTTGAATCTGAGTCTCGGCGAAAGTCTGTCGGCAGGAATATCCTTATAGCCGTCGGGAATCCATATGTTCATAACACAGGGAATACCTGTTTCCTCAGCAAAGTACTCTGCAATTTTAAGGCAGGCTTTTCCGTGATTTACCCAATATGTACGCACTTCTTCATCGGGTGAAGAAAGGGTTAGATTATCCTTGACCATAGGGTGTGAAAAGAAGGTAGGATTAAAATCGATACCCATATTTCTTTCCTTTGCAAAGTCCACCCATTTTTTGAAGTGTTTCGGCTCGATTTTATCTCTGCCGACTGCTTCGCCATCTTCAAAAATTGCATAAGAGGCATGAAGGTTTAATTTCTTTTTGCCGGGCATAAGTGAAAATGCCTTGTCATAGTCCGCCATAAGCTCCTCGGGAGTACTTGCCTTACCCGGATAGTTACCCGTAGTCTGAATACCGCCTGAGAGAGCCTCCTTGCTGTCAAAGCCTGTTACATCATCACCCTGCCAGCAATGAACGGAAACACTCACATTTTTGAGTGCTTCAAGTGCTTTTTCAGTATCAATTCCGTATCGTGAATATATTTCCTTTGCTTCACTGTATCTGCTCACCAGTTTACCTCCTTAACATCAAAGGTTGATCTTATTATCTCTCTTGCCTGTGCGAGAGTTATTTTTTTGTCACTCATAATCTGTGAAAGAATGTTGCCCGTTGCCGTTGCCTCCATAAGACCCGTATAAACCTTTTTACCCGTGTACTCTGCCGTCAGCTTACCCAGGTATTTATCCTTACTGCCGCCACCGACAATGTGTATTGCCTTGATTTCCTTGCCGCTGATGTCTTCAATTTCTTGGGTTGCTTTTTTGTAAGACTCGGCAAGAGAATGGTAAACGCTTGAAAGCACATCACAAAGCGGCAAATCAGGCTTGCCGAGATAATTTCTTACCGCCTCAATCATGTCTTCGGGAGCAAGAAATGAATTGTCGTTGGGATCAATCTTTTCAGTGAATGTGCTTGTCTTTGCAAGGCTCATCATTTCATCATAGTCAAGCTCTTTGTTTATATTTCTGCGGATATTCTGAAACAGCCACATACCCATAATATTTTTAAGAAAGCGGAAACGGTATTCCACTCCGCCCTCATTGGTAAAATTGGCAGTTACAGCCTTTTCAGTGAGAACGGGCTTCGTGTTTTCCGTACCGATAAGGCTCCATGTGCCCGATGAAATGTATATACTTTCTGTGTCAATGGGACAAGCCGCAACAGCAGAAGCCGTATCGTGAGAAGGACAGAGAATG
>JAZRTO010000097.1:0-2772 GCA_045652065.1 Acutalibacteraceae bacterium | reverse complement strand
ACACATCTTTCAAAAAGAACTGTTTCCGCACCGAACATTTCGGGAACCTCGGTAAGCACGGCAGCGCCGCCCATAGAACAGATTCTGTCAGTTACAAGTCCTGCTACGGCATTTGCAGTAATACCTGAAAATCCGTCGGAGCCGCCGCATTTAAGACCAATTTTAAGCCTTGACACAGGAACCGGTTGTCTTATGTCTGTTGCAGCAATACTTTTAAGCTCTTCAATAAGTTTTATACCCTCGGAAATTTCATCCTCACAGTCCTGAACATTCAGGAATCTGATTCGGTCTTCGCTTATATCTCCGAGAATTTTTTTCATTTCCCCGATATTATTGTTTTCACAGCCAAGGCCCAATACCAATACACCTCCGGCATTGGGATGCTTTATAAGCCCTCTTAAAATCAGCTGTGTAATTTTCATATCATCCCCTATCTGACTGCAGCCGTAGGGATGAGAAAAATAAATTGCTCCCGTTTTTTCGGAGAGAAGCTTTCCGATACTGTTGACACAGCCCACAGTAGGGACAATCCATATATCGTTTCTTATACCGATATCGCCGTTTTCGCGTATAAAGGCATTGATAAAAAATGGCTCCTTAGCTTCGGAGAATGAGAAATTCGGGGTATATTCATATGAAAGGATATCCCCTAATTTCGTTTTCATGTTATGTGAATGAACATGCTCTCCCTTTTTTATATCCGTTGTAGCAGCTCCTATGGAAAAGCCGTATTTTATAATGTCATCACCCTCAGAGATATCACAAACGGCATATTTATGTCCCGTTTCAAGGCTTACGGAAACATTATCCCTTTCGTTTATCAAGACATTATCCATTTTACAGTTTCCCTCATTCCGAGCTCTTCAATTTTATTATAGTAAGCTGTAACAAGCTCTGTCATACCTGAGATATCCTCACCCCATAAGGACTTATCTGCAAGAATGGCGGCAATATCTTCATTTCTTATGAAATCAATTGCTTCGGCTGAATCCTCGGGGGTATCATTTTTGTAAAAATAAATAAGCGCGACAAGTGACAAAGTGAGGTATTTCGGATATGCGCCGTTTTTCTCCTTATATTCAAGGATTGTGGGAAGCACACGGACAGAAAATTTGCTGACACTGTTGAGAGCTATTGAGCGCCATTTGTGCTTTATAAAGGGATTGCGGAAGCGGTCAAAAACACTGTCGGCAAATGCACGGCTGTCTTCATTATCACCTATTGTAGAAAGAATTTCATTATTCATACAAAGATCAAGATAGGACGAAAGTGCTTCGTCATTCATGCTCTCTCCTACTGTTTCAATACCAGAAAGAATTGAAGCCGCCACAAGAGATGTATGGGCACCGTTAAGAATACGCACCTTTATCTTTTTATAGGGCTTTACGTCCGTTGTCCATATTACATTGAAGCCTGCCTTTTTAAGGGGAAGCTCATTTTCATAGTCACCCTCAATTACCCATAAATGGAAAATCTCCGAGGTATCAAGGAAGCGGTCGTCGGGATAAAGCTTTTCCGTACCGTCTGAGGGGTAGCCGGTGACAATTCTGTCAACAAGGGTATTGAGGAACACATTTTCCCTTTTTATCCAAGCAATAAAATCTTCGGGAAGCTTCCATATTTCCGCATATTTCAGAATACATTTTTTCAGCTCGTCACCGTTATTGTCTATAAGCTCACAGGGAAGAAAAACAAATCCCGGTAAATTCTTTTCATATCTTCTGAAAAGCAGCTGTGTAAGCTTTCCCGGAAAGGATGTGCAGGGCTTATCTGCAAACTGACAGTCTTCATCAAAGACAATACCCGCCTCTGTTGTATTTGACACAACAAAGCGAAAATCGGGATTATCAGCAAGTGTCATATACTCTTCGAAGCTCTTATAAGGATCAACCGCACGGGAGATTGATTCAATAAGTCTGTGCTCCTCTTTTATTTCACCGTTTTCTATACCTCTCATAAAGAGGTTATATTTACAGTCCTGCTGAGCTAAAAGGGCGCACTTTCCTCCTGCTCTCGGCTGAATTACAACAGCGCTCCCGACATAAAGACCGTTTTTATTCATAACATCAAGAAAGTAATCAACAAAGCCTCTTAAAAAATTACCTTCTCCGAACTGAATTATGGTTTCTTTCATATCATTCACCTATTCTTATAAGAAGCTTTGCAAGTGTGCCGTCATTATTGCTTAGTGCCTTGAATGCATCAAGAGCATTTTCCATACTGTAAATACCGCTTACCATTTTCATTACATCTGCCTTACCTGAGGCCACAAGGTCTATATTATTTATAAAATCGTCCTTCAGAGCATTACGGCTGCCGTGAACATTAAGCTCCTTTTTAAGGAGAATTGAATGATTGAAGGTGGTTTCTCTTTTACCGTTACCGATTAAAATAATATTGGCAGCAAATGCGGCATTTTCAATGCAGGTTAAGAATGTTTCAGGAGCACCGCAGGCCTCAATACATACATCAAAGCCGTTACCTTCTGTAAATTCATTGGTAAAATCGGAAAAATTCTGTGTTTTTGTGTTGATAACGGCAGCTGCACCGTATTCCTTTGCAAGTTGGAGTCTGTTATCAAGAATATCTGCAACAGCGACACTTCTGCACTTATTTTTAACGGCAAGAAGCGCAAAAAGACCGATGGGTCCTGCACCTACAATAAGAACGTTATCGGTTTCTTTAATTTCAGCTCTGCTTACTGCATGTCCGGAAATTGAAAAAGGCTCAATAAGGGCTAATTCATCGGCAGAAAGTCCCTTGCCCTCGTAA
>JAZRTO010000096.1:0-20674 GCA_045652065.1 Acutalibacteraceae bacterium | reverse complement strand
TTCGGTTCTGTAAACAAGGCATAAGAAATGACTTTTCACGAGGAAGAAGCCGTAAGGCTTTTCAGAGAGGGCTGTAACTGCTCTCAGGCGGTATTTACTGCTTTTTCCGATGTTACGGGATTTGATAGAAATACTGCACTTCGTTTGTCCTCTTCCTTCGGCGGAGGTATGGGACGGCTTCGTGAAGCCTGCGGAGCATTAAGCGGAGCGGCACTTGTTGCAGGTGTCTTGTGGGGTTATGATGACCTTCAGGATAAGACACTGAAAACCGAGCACTATAAATTGGTAGCAGGTATGGCACACAGGTTTTCTGATATTTTCGGCTCATACATCTGCCGTGAGATACTGGGCATTCCCGATTATAAGTATTCTCCCGAGCCTGATGACAGAACCGCAGAATATTACCTTAAGCGCCCCTGCGAAAAATGCATTGCCGCAGCAGCACGTATCCTTGACGAGGAAATGGAGAAAAGAAAATAATAAATTGAGAAGCTGTCTTAAGACGGCTTCTTGTTTTTTTATACCTCATATGTTAAAATAAAATTATACTGTTTCAAGGAGGCATATTATGCTGATACTTTCCCCCGAAGAAATAAGAACTGCCGAAAGCAAAGCCAATGAAAACGGACTTTCATTTGAAGATATGATGGAAAGTGCAGGCATGGGCTGTGCAGAGCACATACTTAACAGCTACCCGGATTCCCGCAATATCGTTATTCTCTGCGGCAAGGGAAAAAACGGCGGTGACGGCTTCGTTATTGCAAGATACCTTTTTGAAAACGAAAAAAATGTCAGTGTAATAAAAATGTTCTCCGGTCCCTCGGACGAGCTTTCCGAAAAAAACAGAAATCTCATTGACGGTACCGTTAATATCTATGACGGCTCTCATATTACAAAAAAAATCACATCACTTATAAACGGTGCGGATATTATTGTCGATGCGGTTTTCGGTATCGGCTTCAGAGGTGAGCTTCCCGAAAACATAATTGAAGCCTTTCACCTTTGTAAAAGCACCGCCGCCGTTAAAATTGCCGTTGATATCCCCAGCGGTCTTACAACTGAAAATGCAAATACTGACAGCTGCTTCCCTGCCGACGAAACTCTTTCAATGCTCTGCTTCAAAAAAGAGCATATATTCAGTCCGTTCCGCGAAAAATGCGGTAAGGTAACGGTAATTCCCATCGGCTTCGGTGTTTTCGGCAGCGGCACAGAGGCTTTTTCAAAACAGGAGATAAAGGCACTGCTCCCCGTAAGACCCTTCAACTCCAACAAGGGGACATTCGGCAAAGCACTTATAATTGCCGGAAGCTACAATATGCCGGGTGCCGCAAAAATTGCAGTAAATGGTGCACTATCCTCAGGCGCGGGACTTGTTACCCTCTGCTTTCCCGATTGCATTTATCCTGCCGTCACAGCATCCCTTACAGAAAACACATTTCTTCCCCTTCCCTCCTCAGATAAAGGCTGCTTTTCCGACTCTGCAATAAAAAGCGTACTGGACGCGGCAGAAAAATATGATGCAATTGCAATAGGCCCCGGCTTGGGAGTTTTCCCCGAAACTGAAAAGCTGCTGACTTCTCTGTTTAAATGCTATAGCGGTAAAATAATAATAGATGCAGACGGAATAAATATCATTTCACGTAATATAGATATACTGAAAGAGTCAGAAGCGGAAATTCTTCTCACCCCTCATCCCGGTGAAATGTCACGGCTTACTGAAAAAGACATTAAAGAGATAAATGAAGACAGAATAACTGCGGCATCCGATTTTGCAAATACCTACGGAGTAACCCTGCTTCTTAAAGGAGCAAACACTGTAATTGCTTCTCCCGACGGGAAGCTTGCAATCAACCCCACAGGCTCCACCGCACTCTCACGAGGCGGCAGCGGCGACCTGCTTACAGGTATTGCCGTATCCTTCGCCGCACAAGGACTTCCCCTCTTTGATGTAGCCGTACTGTCAGCATTCATTCACGGACTTTCCGGTGAAAAGGCAGAGAGAAAATACTCAGCCTTCTGTTCAACCGTAGAGAGAATAACGGAATGTATTCCTGAGGCTCTTTCCGAAATTATAACGGGAAAGTGATATCTTGAAAAAATTCGCTGCTTTATTTTCTTTTCTTCTTATAGGCATCCTTATGCTCGTTTCCTGCTCCGATAAAACAGTCGCAGAGGAATTTACCCCCGAAAAAAGCTTCACCATTCATATGAAGGCTCAGAAGGACTCTAAAAATTTTGAAGCGGATATAATCTGTATTAACAGTGAGGATATAACCATAGCATTTACATTTCCAAAGGAGCTTTCAGGCTTTTCCGTAAAAACCGAGGGGGACGGCTACAAGGTAAACGTATTCGGACTGACAGATGAAATGGCAGGCAAGGAAATAAACAATGCTTCACTTCTGAATATACTTACAAAGACTCTTAAAACCGCCGTTTTCACAAACCACGGACTTTTCAACGAGCTCGACGGCATTTACACGGCAAATCTCACAATCGACGGAATTCCCGTGTCAGTCTTCTTCTCGGAAGATGGCTTTTTACAGAAGATAACCGCTGAAACACTTGATTTTTCAGCACAGTTTGAAATTTCAGGTTGACAAAAGGTAAAAAAAACAATATACTCTCTTTTGTAATAATAAAATTAAACATCATATTGCAAGGGTACAGTCAGGAAATACAGGTAATTTCTTCAGAGAGAAAACGGTTGGTGCGAGTTTTTGAAATTGGTTTTTCCCCGCCGCTGTACGGCAACAGAGTGATGAATTCTGCGTAATTTCTGCGTTAAAGGATATTTGAGAGGTGCTTGGCACAATCCGGGTGGTACCGCGGTTTTTCCGTCCCGGAATATGTGACAGGTATCTTTTTTTGTTTTTCAGGGCAAAATTAAATTATATATAAAAGGACAGTGAACAAAATGGAATGGACAGGACTTAACGAGATACGCGAAAAGTATCTTAAATTCTTCGAAACAAAGGAACACTTAAGACTCCCCAGCTTCTCCCTTATTCCCCAGGGAGATAAGAGCCTGCTTCTCATCAATGCAGGTATGGCACCTATGAAAAAATACTTCACAGGCGAGGTAACTCCTCCTTCAAAGAGAGTTACAACCTGTCAGAAGTGTATAAGAACTCCCGATATTGAGCGTGTAGGTAAAACCTCACGTCACGGCACATTCTTTGAAATGCTCGGCAACTTCTCCTTCGGCGATTACTTCAAGCACGAAGCAACAAAGTGGGCATGGGAATTCTGTACAGAGGTTATGGAAATGCCCGTTGACAGACTTTGGGTAAGTATCTTCCACGAGGATGACGAGGCATTCGACATCTGGACAAAGGAAGTAGGCGTATCCCCCGACAGAATCGTGCGTCTCGGCAGAGAAGACAACTTCTGGGAGCATGGTGCAGGTCCTTGCGGTCCCTGCTCAGAAATCTACTTTGACCGCGGTGTTGAAAACGGCTGCGGCAGCCCCGACTGTAAGGTTGGCTGTGACTGCGACCGATTTGTTGAATTCTGGAACCTTGTTTTCACACAGTTTGAAAATGACGGGAACGGCCACTACACCCGTCTTAAGAACCCCAACATTGACACCGGTATGGGACTTGAAAGACTTGCCTGTATTTCTCAGGGTGTTGCAAACCTCTTCGAGGTTGACACCATCCAGAACATTATGAAGCACATAATGGAAATTGCAGGTGTTAAATATCACGAAAACGAAAAGAGCGACGTTTCTCTTCGTGTTATCACCGACCACATCAGAAGCACAACAATGATGATTTCCGACGGTGTTATGCCCTCAAACGAAGGCAGAGGCTATGTTCTGAGACGTCTTCTCAGACGTGCAGCACGTCACGGCAGACTCCTCGGCATTGAAAGACCCTTCCTTGCAGAGGTTTGCGAAACAGTTATCAAGGAAAGCGGCTCCGCTTATCCTCAGCTTACAGAAAAGAGAGATTACATTCTTAAGATTATTGCTATTGAAGAGGAAAACTTCAACAAGACCATCGACTCCGGTCTTCGTCTTCTTGAGGATATGATTTCATCCTCTGACGGCAAGGTTTTAAGCGGTGACGATGCATTCAAGCTTTCCGATACCTTCGGCTTCCCCCTTGATCTTACCCGTGAAATCCTTGAGGAAAAGGGTATGAGCGTTGATGAGGAAAGATTTAATGCACTTATAAAGATTCAGAAGGAAACTGCAAGAAACGCACGTAAGGATGCAGGTGCAGACGCTTGGAAGAACTCCACAGCATCCCTCAAGGGTATCCCCGAAACAGTATTCACAGGCTATGAAGGCACAGAAGGCAAGGGTAAGATTCTTGCAATTCTCACTTCAGACGGTGAGCTTACAGAAAGCATCGGTGAGGGTGAGGAAGCAATCCTTATTCTCGACACCACCTCCTTCTATGCAGAGGGCGGCGGACAGTGCGGTGACAAGGGTACAATCTCAGGCGGCAGCTTCACCTTTAAGGTAACAGATACAACAAAGAACAACGGTGGCATATTCTTCCACAAGGGTACAGTTGCGGAAGGTCTTGTAACAAAGGGAGATGAAGCAGATACTCTCGTCTGCAAGTCATTCAGAGAGGCAGTAAAGAGAAATCACACCTCCGCTCACCTTCTTCAGGCAGCTCTCAGAAGCACTCTCGGCTCACACGTTGAGCAGGCAGGTCAGCTTGTAAACGAAAGCGTAATGAGATTTGACTTTACTCATTTCTCCGCTCTCACAACAGAAGAAATCGCAAAGATAGAAAAGGAAGTAAACGAGGTTATCCTCTCTGCTCTTCCCGTTGAAAGTGCCGAAAAGACTCTCGCAGAGGCAAAGGCTATGGGTGCTATGGCTCTCTTCGGAGAAAAGTACGGTGACACAGTAAGAGTCGTAAATGCAGGCGGCTTCTCACTTGAGCTCTGCGGCGGTACACACGCTGAAAACACCGGCAAAATCGGTATGTTCAAAATCGTTTCCGAGTCCTCAGTAGCATCAGGTGTAAGAAGAATTGAAGCAGTAACAGGTCTTA
Source organism: Acutalibacteraceae bacterium (assembly GCA_045652065.1). Taxonomy (GTDB): domain Bacteria; phylum Bacillota; class Clostridia; order Oscillospirales; family Acutalibacteraceae; genus RUG806. The sequence goes on along the minus strand of JAZRTO010000096.1, from coordinate 15,656 downwards.
ACGCTCTTAACTTCGTAAATGAGCTCAATTCCTCTCTTCTTAAGACTGCAGCAGTTCTTAAATGCTCCGCAAATGCAGTAGCAGAAAAGGCTTCTGCTCTCACAAATGATCTCAAGGCAAAGGATAAGACTATAGAAAAGCTTAACTCCGAGCTTGCTTCCGCTAAGGCTTCCGAGCTCTTCACAACAGCCGCTGAATTTGACGGCATAAAGGTCCTCACAGCAGACCTCGGCGAAGCAGATGCAAATGCACTCAGAACTATGCTCGACTCCTCGAAGGCTGACGACAGCATCATCATCGTAGCAGGTAAGAACACAGAAAAGGGCACCTGCTCATTCGCATGCGCTTGCGGCAAGGACGCAATTGCAAAGGGTGCACATGCCGGTAACATCGTAAGAGAAACTGCAAAAATCGCAGGCGGTGCAGGCGGCGGTAAGCCTGACTCTGCTATGGCAGGCGGTAAGGATATCACAAAGATCGGCGAGGCTCTCTCAGCTGCTGCTTCAATCGTCGGAGCAATGATTAAATAAGGAGTGACAATTATGGATTGCATTTTCTGTAAAATAGCTAACGGAGAAATCCCCTCAACTAAGGTTTATGAGGACGACAAGATTCTTGCTTTCAAGGATTTAGCACCTCAGGCACCCGTTCACATCCTTGTTATCCCCAAGGAGCATATAAAGTGGGCTTATGATGTAACAGAGGAAAACAGCGCTGTTATCGCTCACATCTTCGCAAAGATTCCCGAGATTGCAAAATCACAGGGACTTGAAGAGGGCTTCAGAATTGTAAACAACTGCGGTGAAAGTGCAGGACAGACTGTTCATCACATTCACTTCCACCTTATGGGCGGACGTGCATTCACCTGGCCCGCCGGTTAAGAAAGCTTTGCACAAATTAACGTCTTTGACGCAAAAATATTTAAGGGTGTCTGCCACAGACCAAATGGCAGATACCCTTTATTTTATTCTCTCGAAAAAACTTTTCAGTTGCTTTGTTTTCGGCGGTTCGGAGTACAATCGTACACCTTGCCACCGCCGAAAACAACAAATACGCCAATTTCTGCCAACCTTTCCGTGCTCTGACAAACTAACATCAGACCTTATTAAGTTAGTTTTATCACACGCGTAACAAAACCGAGATATCTTTCCGCTAAATGCCCATATTTCACACACCTGCAACCGTATTTCTGCGAAAATACGGCGCATCTGCATAAAATATGAGCATTTTCCGTCAAACGGAAAATTAAAAGAACATTTATTTGTCAGGCATAAAAACAGTACCGTAAGCACACTCCCGAAAAAGGGGGTAATACTTACGGTACATTTTATATTATTTTACTGTTTCTCAGTTACAGCCGCATCCGCAGTTGTTCTGAGCACAGCTGTTGCATCCGCAGCTGTTGTTCTGATTACCGCAGCCGTTATCGCCTGTAAGAACGAGAATAAGGATAATGAAAAGAATCCAATAGCTGTTGCATCCGTTACCAAAGAACATTCGGTTTACCCCCTTTCGCACCTTCCACTACATAATACGCGAAGGGTGAGAAAGTGTGCATAACTTTCCCTCAAACGGAAAACAGAGCGTAAGCGGACTAAGCCGTAAGGCTTCCTTTTCCTTTGTCTGAGACAAAGATTTCATCCATTTTTATAAATGGATTGCATCCGTCAGGAACGGATTGCATCTGCATCGCAGATGCAGATTTCGCTGTTATAACTCAGTAAAGCTGACTTATGACAAAGTGGCTAAGAGAACTGCCTTGATGGTATGCATACGGTTTTCCGCTTCCCGGAATACAACCGAAGCCTCGCTTTCAAACACCTCATCGGTCACTTCAAAAGCCGTGAGTCCGAACTTTTCGCCCATTTCCTTACCGATTACAGTATTCATATCGTGGAATGAAGGCAGACAGTGCATGAAGATGCAATTCTCCCCTGCTATCTTCATTTTATCTGCATTTACCTGATATGGAAGCAGCTCCTTGACTCTCTCCTCCCATACTTCAATAGGCTCACCCATTGATACCCACACGTCGGTACAGATTACATCAGCACCCTTGCAGGCTTCCTCAGGATCAGAAATGAAGCTGAGTTTTGCACCCGTTTCCTTTGCAATTTCCTCACACTTAGCAATAAGAGCCTTATCGGGGAAATACTTTTCGGGAGCACAGGCTGTAAATTCAAGTCCCATCTTAGCACAGCCAATCATAAGGGAGTTACCCATATTGTATCTGGCATCGCCCATATATACGAACTTTATACCCTGAAGTCTGCCGAAATGCTCCTTTATTGTAAGCAGGTCCGCAAGTATCTGAGTAGGATGATATTCATTTGTAAGTCCGTTCCATACGGGAACATCGGAATACTTTGCAAGCTCCTCAACAATCTCCTGACCGAAGCCTCTGTATTCAATTCCGTCAAAAATTCCCGAAAGAACCCTTGCTGTATCGGCAATACTCTCCTTCTTTCCGATCTGAGAGCTCTGAGGGTCAAGGAAGGTAGATCCCATACCGAGATCGTGAGCAGCTACCTCAAAGCTTGTTCTTGTACGGGTGCTGTTCTTCTCAAAAATAAGAGCAATATTCTTGCCTCTTAAGCTGTCATGAAGTATCCCCATCTTTTTCTTATCCTTAAGCTCCGCTGAGAGATCAAGAAGATATGAAATCTCTTCGGGAGTAAAATCAAGTAATGTTAAAAAATCTCTGCCTTTTAATGTCATAAGTAACACCGCCCGTGTTTATTTGTTATTAAGGAATTCCTTTACCTGAGAAATCTGTGTGTTCACGGATTCTATACCCGTGCCGCCTGCGGAAATTCTTAAGTTAACGCAGTTTTCAAGGTCAATTGCTTTATAAAGATCCTTTTCAAAGCTCTCATCAAATTCCTTGTATTTCTCCAGAGGAATATCCTCAAGTATAGTATTATTCTGTACACAGTAGCCTACAATCTGACCGACAATTTTATAAGCACTTCTGAAGGGAAGCCCCTTGCCTACAAGATAGTCTGCAAGGTCAGTTGCATTTATAAAGCCGTTCTGTGCAGCCTTCTTCATATTTTCGGGAATTGGCTTCATTGTGTCAATCATGGGAACAAACACACTAAGACACTTCTTTACTGTTTCAATACTGTCGAATACAGCTTCCTTATCCTCCTGCATATCCTTATTGTATGCAAGGGGAAGTCCCTTAAGTGTTGTAAGAAGAGCCATAAGATCACCGTAAACTCTGCCCGTTTTACCGCGGACCAGCTCTGCCATATCGGGATTCTTCTTCTGAGGCATAATACTTGAACCCGTAGTATATGCATCGTCAAGCTCAACGAACTTGAACTCCCAGCTTGACCAGAGTATAACCTCCTCTGAGAAACGGGAAAGATGCATCATAATAACAGAAAATGCACTCATAAGCTCTATGCAGTAGTCACGGTCCGATACACCGTCAAGGGAATTGAGCATTATTCCGTCAAAGCCAAGAGCCCTTGCAGTCATCATTCTGTCTGTGGGATAAGTAGTGCCTGCAAGTGCACAGCAGCCGAGAGGTGAATAATTCATCCTCGATACAGCATCCTTCACACGTCCTATATCCCTCATAAACATCATAGCGTATGCTAAAAGATGCTGCCCGAAGGTTATGGGCTGTGCACGCTGAAGATGTGTGTAGCCGGGCATTATAACAGCTTTGTTTTCTTCAGCCTTTTTCACAACCGTTTCAATAAGTGAATAAAGAAGCGCTGTAACACCCTCAGCCTCATCCCTGAGATAAAGGCGAAGGTCAACCGCTACCTGATCGTTTCTGCTTCTTGCCGTGTGAAGCTTCTTGCCCACATCCCCGATACGGGAGGTAAGCACAGCCTCAACGAACATATGAATGTCCTCGGCATTTTCATCAATAGCAAGTGCACCGCTTTCTATATCATCAAGAATAGTCTGCAGACCATCAATAATCTGCAGACTTTCCTTTTCCGTGATAATATTACAAGCGGCAAGCATAGCTGCGTGCTCCATAGAGCCTTTTATGTCCTGTCTGAACATTTTGCAGTCGAAATGTATTGACGAATTAAAATCGTCAGCCTCCTTGTTGAGAGCCTTTTCGAATCTGCCTGCCCACATTTTTTCCATAATATTTTCTCCGAAACTTATTTAATGTTATTCTTTGCCTTCATCTTTGCATAAACCTTTGTGGGAAGACCGTAAAGGTTGATGAATCCTGCAGAATCTGCCTGATTGTAAACCTCGTCCTCATCAAAGGTAGCAATTTCGGGGTCATAGAGTGAATAGGGAGATGTAACACCGGCATTTATCATATTACCCTTATAGAGCTTAAGAGTAACATCACCCGTAACTGTTTTCTGAGTAGTCTTAACGAAGGAAAGAATAGCTTCTGTAAGAGGAGTGAACCACTGTGCATTATAAACAAGCTCTGCAAGCTTCTGTGCAACAAGTGCCTTGTAGTGAGCTGTTTCCTTGTCGAGTGTAATGCTTTCAAGAACCTCGTGTGCCTTGTAGATGATAGCACCGCCGGGAGTTTCATATACACCGCGGCATTTCATACCTACAAGTCTGTTTTCAACGATGTCAAGAAGACCGATACCGTTAGCACCGCCAAGCTCATTGAGCTTTGCAACAATTGATACAGCATCCATTTCAACACCGTCAATTGCTGTGGGAACACCCTGTTCAAAGTGAATCTTTACATAAGTGGGCTTGTCGGGAGCCATTTCGGGAGAAACGCCCATTTCAAGGAAGCCGGGCTTGTTGTAAAGAGGCTCATTTGCGGGATCCTCAAGATCAAGACCCTCGTGGGAAAGATGCCAGATGTTCTTATCCTTTGAGTAGTTTGTCTCACGGTTTATTTTAAGAGGAACATTGTGTGCCTCTGCATATTCAATTTCTTCCTCACGGCTCTTGATGTCCCACTCTCTCCAGGGAGCGATGATGGGCATATCGGGAGCAAATGCCTTGATAGCAAGCTCAAAACGAACCTGGTCGTTACCCTTACCTGTACAGCCGTGGCAGATAGCATCTGCATTTTCTGCGAGAGCGATTTCAGCAATTCTCTTTGCAATGGGAGGACGAGCGAATGCAGTACCTAAAAGGTAATCCTCATACTTTGCACCTGCCTGAACACAGGGGAAAACATAATCCTCAATAAATTCCTTTGTAAGGTCTTCAACATAAAGCTTTGAAGCACCTGTCTTAAGTGCCTTTTCCTCAAGGCCTTCAAGCTCGTCTGCCTGACCTACATTTCCGGAAACAGCAATAACCTCACAGTTATTGTAGTTTTCCTTAAGCCAGGGAATGATGATGGAGGTATCAAGACCTCCGGAATATGCGAGTACAACTTTTTTGATTTTTGACTTATCCATTTTTATATCCTCCGAATGCGAATTAATATTCATACGATGTGCATAACTATACATCATTATAACCCGTTTGTCAAGTCCCCTGTAAACATTTTTGATATATATGTGCTTGCACAATTTATATTATAATCATTAAGAAAATTAATAATGATTATAAATGACAAAAATATGCAATTATTCAATTTTTATGCACACATTCATTAGTTTTTTGCATAAATATTCCTGAACAATTTCCCTCAGCCCTATGGAAATTACGTTTTTTTTGTGCTAATATATATGAAGAATATTTTAAGGAGACTTTAACTATGTGTAAAAACTGCTGTAACAGCAACCTTACACTTCTTGACAGTGTTTTCGCTGATATGAAAGAAAACGGCGACAATCTCATTACGGTTTTGCAGAAGGCACAGGATATATACGGCTATCTGCCTACGGATGTGCTTTATAAAATAGCAGAAAAAACAGGCAATTCCCCGGCAAAGGTTATGGGTGTTGCAACCTTCTATACACAGTTCCGACTGAAAAAGGTCGGAAAATATCTTATACTTCTTTGCAAGGGTACAGCATGCCACGTAAACGGAGCAGACTCCATAGAAAAGGCAATCTGCGAGGAGCTTGGCATCTCTGACGGCGACACTACGGATGACGGACTTTTCTCACTGAAAACCGTTGCGTGTCTCGGCTGCTGCAGTCTGTCCCCTGTTATGATGATAAACGAGGAAACCTACGGATCCCTCACCCCCACTAAAACGGTAGAAATTTTAAGAGATATAAAAGGTAGGGAAGCAAAATGAGAATAGTAATCGGCGAAGGCTCCTGCGGTATCGCAGCAGGTGCCGGTAAGGTACATAATGCACTCTCAGAAGCTCTCTCAGGTACAGATATTAATATCAGCATCACAGGCTGTATCGGTATGTGCTTCCTTGAGCCTATAGTTGATATTTATGACGGCAAGCTCCTTCTCAGACGACTTGTAAGAGTATCTCCCGATGATGCGCAGGTTATTGCCGATGCGGTAAATTCCGGAGAGCTTTCCAAAGTCTCTCACCTTGAAATCAGCGAAGATGACAGCGCTTTTCTTAAAAAGCAGACAAGAATTGCTCTTCGCCGCTGCGGTCTTATTGATCCCGAAAGCATCAAATCATACCTTGATGACGGCGGCTACACTGCTCTTAAGAAGGTTCTCGCTGAAATGTCCCCCGAGGATGTTATTGAAGAAATAAAAATCTCCGGACTTGCAGGCAGAGGCGGTGCGGGTTTTCCCACCTGGTTTAAGTGGAATGCCGCAAGAAAAGCTGCAGGCGAAGAAAAATATCTCATCTGTAATGCGGATGAGGGAGACCCCGGTGCATTTATGGACCGTGCGGTTATCGAAAGCGATCCCCACGCATTAATTGAGGGTATGCTTATAGGCGCATATGCCATCGGTGCATCAAAAGCCTTTGTGTATGTCCGCGCAGAGTATCCCCTTGCCATCATAAGACTTCAGAAGGCAATTGAAGAGGCAACCGCAATGGGGCTTCTCGGTGACAATATTCTCGGAACAGCTTTCTCCTGCCATCTTAAAATAAAGGCAGGCGCCGGTGCATTTGTCTGCGGTGAGGAAACTGCTCTCATTGAATCCCTTGAGGGTAAAAGAGGTGTGCCCAGACTTAAGCCTCCCTTCCCTGCCGAAAAGGGTTATGAAAACAAGCCTTCAAATATAAATAATGTTGAAACCTTTGCCAATGTAACCTGGATTATTGAAAACGGCGGCAAGAAATTCTCCGCTATGGGTACCGAAAACAGCAAGGGCACAAAGGTATTTGCACTTACAGGTAAAATCAGAAGAGGCGGTCTTGTGGAAATCCCCATGGGACTTACACTCCGTGATGTTATATACGATATCGGCGGAGGTATCCGTGATGACCGCAAGTTCAAGGCTGTACAGCTTGGCGGTCCTTCAGGCGGTTGTATCCCGGAGGCTCTTCTTGACACGGTAATTGATTACAAGGCTCTGTCTGCAACGGGTGCAATTATGGGCTCCGGCGGTATGGTTGTTATGGACGAGGGCACGTGTATGGTTAACATGGCACGCTTCTTCCTTGACTTTACAACAAAGGAATCCTGCGGTAAGTGTGTCCATTGCAGAATAGGTACAAAGAGAATGTTTGAAATTCTTACCCGTATTACTGAGGGTAAGGGTAAAGACGGTGATATAGAGCTTTTAGAGGAGCTTTGCGAGGGTATCCGCACGGGAGCATTGTGCGGTCTCGGTCAGACTGCTCCCAATCCCGTGCTTACAACCATAAAATATTTCAGAAACGAGTATGAAGCACATATTAACGAAAAGAGATGTCCTGCAGGAGAATGCTCCGCATTAAGACTGTTTGTAATTGTCCCCGAAAAGTGCAAGGGCTGTACTCTCTGCTCAAAGAAATGTCCCGTAAATGCAATTTCGGGCAATGTAAAGGAAGCTCACATAATTGATACAAAAAAATGCATAAAGTGCGGTCAGTGCAAGGATGTCTGCCGCTTCGGTGCAGTAGAAATAAGATAAGGAGGGAATAATATGCCTGATATCATAAGGCTTACAATAAACGGAAAAGAAATTACGGCAGAAAACGGCGATACAATTCTCATTGCCGCCGAGAAAAACGGCATTGAAATTCCCAATCTCTGCTACCTTAAGGAAATGTCTCCCTACGGTGCCTGCGGAATGTGTGTTGTTGAAATGGAGGGCTCTCCCAAGCTTATCCGTGCCTGCTCACAGAAGGTATCAGAGGGTATGGTAATAAACACAATGGGTGAGCGTGCCCTTAAGGCAAGACGTCTTGCTCTGGAGCTTTTAATGGGTGACCACAAGGGTGACTGCATAGGTCCCTGCTCACTCAACTGCCCTGCTCACACCGACTGTCAGAAATACGTAAAGGAAATTGCCGACGGCGATTACGAGGGTGCAGTAAAGACAATAAAAGAGGTTATCTCTCTGCCCGCATCAATCGGCAGAGTATGTCCTCACCCCTGCGAAACCGCCTGCAGAAGAAAAAATGTTGAAGAGCCTATATCAATAGCCTATCTTAAGGCATTTGCAGCAGATGAGGTACTGAAAGAGGGTAAGCACATTCTCCCCGAGGTAAAAGCATCCACAGGTAAGAGTGTGGGCATCATCGGCGGCGGACCTGCCGGTCTTTCCGCAGCCTTTAAGCTCATACAGTCAGGTCACGGGGTTACAATTTATGATAAAATGCCGAAGATGGGCGGAATGCTTCGCTACGGAATTCCCGAATACCGTCTTCCCAAGAAGGTGCTTGATGCCGAAATTGAGGAAATCCGCTCCCTCGGTGTAGAAATGATAAACAACTGCACCATAGGAAAGGATATAACACTCCAAGAAATAAGAAATAAACACGATGCAGTTTTAATTGCAAACGGTGCCTGGAAAAGCAGCTCCATCAGATGTCCCGGTGAAGACCTTGAGGGTGTATTCGGCGGTATAGATTTCTTAAGAGCCGCCTCTCTCGGTGAAAAGCCCGAAATCGGCAAAAAAACTGCAATTGTAGGCGGCGGTAACACCGCAATGGATGCCTGCCGTACAGCAGTAAGACTTGGTGCCGAAGAGGTCAGTATCATCTACAGACGAACACGCGCCGAAATGCCTGCCGAGGACATTGAAATTGAAGAGGCAATGGAGGAGGGCGTTATTTTCCGCTTCCTTACAAATCCTGCTGAAATTCTCGGCTGTGACGGCAAGGTAACGGGCGTAAAGCTTCAGGTTATGGAGCTTGGCGAGCCTGATGAAAAGGGCAGACGCGCCCCCGTGCCTGTCCCGGGTGAATTTATAACCCTTCCCCTTGATTCAATCATTATAGCCACAGGTCAGAAAAATGACACTTCAGGCTTCGAGGAGCTTGAAACAACAAAGAGAGGTACCATTGCCGCTGATGAAAGAACCTTTGCAACAGCACTCGAGGGTGTATTTGCAGCAGGTGACACAACCAATGACGGTGCATCAATTGCAATAAGGGCAATTGCAGAAGCAAACGAAGCAGCAAAATTCATTGACGCTTTCCTTGACGGCATTGAAATCCCCTACAAGCAGCCTGTTATCTCCGAAAGAGAAATAACTGAGGATATGTTTACGGAATACGAAAAGCATCCCAGAATCAAGATGCCTCAGCGCGCTCCAGAGGAAAGAAGAAATGATTTTACGGAAATAAACCTGGGCTTCAGTGAAGAGGATGCAAGAGAGGAAGCAAAGCGCTGTCTTTCTTGCGGCTGCCACGATTACGGCAACTGTAAGCTTATAAAATATGCAGATGAATACTGCACAGACTGTAAAAAATTCAAGGGTGAATATCACAATAGCTTCAAGGAAACAAAGCTTGAGGTCATCCTCCGCGATCAGGGTAAGTGTATTCTCTGCGGACTTTGTGTAAGGGCATGCGAGGACATAGCAAAGAAAGGCATCTTAGGCCTTGTAGGCAGAGGCTTTGATACTGTTATAAAGCCCGAATTTAGCAATGTTGATATTAAATCAATCTGTGCAGACTGCAAAAAGTGTGCAGACATCTGCCCAACAGGCGCATTAAAGATTCTCCAATGAAAAAAGCTGTCATAAACCAACGGCTTTAACGCACAGAATAACTAATAACCTCTGCCACGATTTCAATGGCAGGGGTTTCAATCTTTTATGGCACGCGAATCTTTTGTATGTGCTTGTTTTTCGGCGGTTCGGAGTACCCTCGTACACCTTGCCACCTCCGAAAAACATAAATCCGCTGATTTCTGCCACTTTTTTCGTACTTTGACAAACTAAGTACAGACATTAATCAAGTTAGTTTTTTCTTACACAAAAGGCAACAATGATATATTTCCGTTAAATGCCCATATTTCACCCGTCTGCATACGCTTTTCTGCGGAAAAACCATGCATACCGGCAAAATATGAACATTTTCCGTCAAACGGGCAATATGATAAATTTATAATTTATTGTGTTGCTAAATTATAAAAACTTATTTTCTTTTATCTTTTTGTATGCTAAAATAAAATCATCAACTGAAAGGCGTTATGTTTATGAAGGATTACATCAACAATATCCTCTCTCCCCTGCTTCAGGGGGACGGAGGGTATATAGAATACCTTGAAGAAAAAGAAGACACCGTAACGGTTATTGCCCGCGGTGAATGCTCGAAATGTCACAAGCTCGACTTATGCCTTAAGTGGTGCGAGGAGAGAATTTATAAGGACACAGGCAGAAGCGTTCAGCTTACAGCAATAAGAAAAAAGCCCTTTTTCTGGGATAAATGAGGTAGATTATGGCACACATAAAGGTTGTAAGACGCTCAATGCGTCCCGAGGAATATATTAATTTACGCTATACCTGGCTTAAAAGAAGCGTGTACGGAAAAATGTATGAGCTTACCCCCGTCTGTGTAAGAGAGGCTCACCAGATCTCCGAAAATGAATATGAATTCTATGATGAGGACTTCCGCCCTCTTAATAACGGAGATACATATTTCTCTCCCGACGGAAGCGCTTTTCTTAAGTGCAAAGCAGAAATTCCCGAGGAATTAAGGGGTAAGGACATTTATTTTTACTTCAAGACTGCAAGTGAAATGATAGTAAAAATAAACGGGAAATATGCCGGCGGTGTTGACCCCAACCGTGAAAGAATCCCCCTTTCCGACTTCCTTGACGGCGACACTCTTCTTATAGAAGCAGAGGGCTTCAACCGCTCAAAGCCCGATGATGAAAGAAATCCCGAAACACTTGCCCGTCGCGGCTGCCGTCAGGAATTTACGGGACTTTATATTACAACTGTCAACGAAAATATTCAGTCTCTTTGCTATGACCTTGAAATTTTTACCGACATCATTTCAAGCGGTCAATTTCCCGAGGAATATGTAAATATTATCACGGAAAGGCTCGACAAGGCGCTGAATCTCATTGACTACGATAACATCACCGAAGAGGCAGCAAAGCGCGCAATCGACTTTATAGAAGAAAATATCTATGCCGACAAAACCTTCCGTTCATCGGGAAAGGTTGCCCTTGTGGGACACTCCCACCTTGATATTGCATACTACTGGAGACGTATTCACGCAGTACAAAAAAATCTCCGTACAGTCCTCATACAGATGCGCCTTATGGATAAATACCCCGATTTCCGCTATGCACACACTCAGAGCTACACCTATGAAACCATAGAGAAATATTATCCCGAGGTATTCAGAGAGCTTCAGGAAAAAATAAAATCGGGAGCCTTTGAAATTGTCGGTGCAATGTATGTTGAGCCCGACTGCAATGTACCCTCTGCCGAAAGCCTTATCCGTCAGTGCCTTTACGGTCAGCACTATTTCAGAGAGAAATTCGGAATTACTGTTGATTCCTGCTTCCTGCCCGATGTATTCGGCAATTCCTGGATTTTACCTCAGATTCTTAAAAAGAGCGGTGTAGACTATTTCATTTCCAATAAAATGAGTACCTGGAATGACACCAACCGCTTCCCTCATAATAACTTCATATGGCGCGGAATTGACGGAAGTGAGGTCTGGGCATCAGTCCCCCCTACTCACTTTATAACCTGGAATGAGCCCTCACAGATTGTGGAAAACTGGGAAGCCTTCCAGGATAAGCACACCGACACAGAAACACTTTCAATGTTCGGCTACGGTGACGGAGGCTCGGGAGCTACGGAAGAAATGATAGAGCTAATGCACCGCTTCGAAAAGCTCTCTGTTATGCCCGAAACCCGACACATTACAGTAAAGGAATTTCTGCACAGCAACTTTAACGACGACCATAAGTTTGATGTATGGGACGGTGAATTATACCTTGAAATGCACCGCGGAACATTCACTACCAAGTCAGACATCAAAAAATACAACAGATATCTTGAAAATAAATTCCGTCTCGCTGAAATGCTCTCGGTGTTAAGAGAGAAAGCAGGAAAAACCTACCCGAAAGAAGAAATAAAGGAGCTTTACAAAAAATTCCTCATAAATCAGTTCCATGATATTCTTCCCGGCAGTCACATTACCCCGGTTTTCAGAGATTGCATGAAGGACTATCTTGAGATTGAAGCAGCCTTAGAAAAAATTATCGGAACAGGCAATACCCTTTTCAATCCTCTTAATATTCCGAGAAACACCGTAGAATTCATCCCCGATGAAAACGGCAGCTTCACACGTGAAGGAAAAAAAGGCACATACTGCAAAACCGGGTTCAATGCCCTTTCCCACGGCAGTGTCATTTTCCCCGATAAGGATACGTCCTGGTTTACCTACAATGACGGCATCCTGGAAACACCGTTTTATAATGTAGCTATTGCCCCTGACGGCAGCTTTACTTCCCTTTATGACAAAGAGCTTTCAAGGGAATTCACCGACGGTGACTTCAATAAGCTTAAAATCTATGACGACCGCCCCGGTATGTATGATGCCTGGGACATTCTCCCCGACTATAAGGATAAGGAGCTTCCTCTCACAGTATCTGTCCCATTGCATTTCGTAACTGCAGACGGTGAAACCGCAGAATTTTCATCAACTGTCATCACAGAAAAGAGCGTATGGGAAAGAAAAATAAGATTCTTCCGTTCAAGCGGAAAAATTGAGATAGAAAATGACGTTGACTGGAATGAATTCCACCGCCTTATGAAGGTCGCCTTCAACTGCAATATTCTGACGAGAGAACTTGTCTGCGACACGGGCGCCGGCTTCATAAAAAGAGAAATGCACCGCAACACCTCCTGGCAGAAGGCTCGATTCGAGTGCTGTCACCACAAGTGGTTTGACATTTCCGAAACAGGAGGCGGTATTGCAGTTATCAATGACAGCAAATACGGTGTAGGAATTTCTGAAAAGGAAATCACCCTTTCACTTCTTCGCTCCACCGAGCGCCCCGATCCCCTTTCCGACCTTGGCCATCATAATTTCACCTATGTCATTCTCCCCCACGGAAATATGTCCTATGGTGAAATTAATAATGACGCTCTCATTTTCAATACTCCCCTTGCACTTACAGAAAGCCTTACCGTACCAGATGAATGGAAAGCTGACGGTAAAATTATTCTTCAAAGTGTGAAAAAGGCAGAAAATTCTGATATGACCGTCCTTCGCTTTGCGGAAAGCACAGGAGCAAGAGGAACACTTACATTCCCCCGCCCCGTAAAGCTTCTGAATATGCTGGAAGATATAGCAGCAGAAACAGAAACAGTACAATATAAGCCCTTTGAAATCATCACAATCGGCATCTGACCCATAGAGAGGAGGATGGAGTTCACTATCCGCTTTTTTCCCTCAACAACTCAGATCATAAAAAAAACAGGCATAAGACTTTTTATAGTCCTATGCCTGAATTTTTTATTTACATCAGATTAAAAGATATTCTTGATCATTGCAAAAATCATCTTGAACCATGCTACGAATTTTGTCAGATCATCTGTTGTTCTTGAATATGCCTGATATCTGTAGAGAGCCTCTTCATCATCACCGAAAATATCAAAGTAACCAAATGTGTATGTTACATAATCCTCAGGAGCATTCTCATCGAGAACAAACACACGTGAGCCAACAGTTTCGTCATTATATGAACTGAAGCCTACACCGGGAGTATTAACGATATCAACACCCTTATAAGGAACAACAAAGCTGTTCACATGGTCATGACCTGATACGGTAGCGAGAACATCACCCTGCTGCCTGAATGCAGCAAACTGACCGTTATTGTACTGAGGAGGACAGGGAGCCTCGTGAAGAGTACCTTCAACCCCCTTAGGAAGAGTAAGGAACTTATTACCGTGGGCAATTGAATTGGGAGTACCCTCTTCGCATTCCTGAAGTGCATCATAAATTTCGGGAACAATAATATGCTGGAAATTAATAGAATATACGGGCTCACCACCGTTCTGAGCCTTCAATTCATTTGACTTCTGAACATACCATGCAATCTGCTCCTTGGTTGTACATGCATAACCGCCAAGGTCGTTTTCTGTGTTATATGTACCTGAATCAGTCATCCAGATATTGAATGCAATTCTTTCACCGTCAGAGGACATAATGGGAAGATTATATGTGCCGACACCGGGAATGCTGTCACCTTCGTTATAGCCAACGAAACAGTCGTATGACTCGTAAACTGACATCTGGAAGTCCTTGTCAGCAAGTAAGCTTTCATCATCGTGATTTCCGAAAACAGCAGCAGTAGGAATACCTGCCTTCTCGAAAATGCTCATAAATTCATTGATAGCCGCACGGGTAACTACCTTTGTAGTTGTGCTGCCGCCGGAAATGTTGTCACCGGTAAGAACAATAAGGTCAGGCTTCACAGCATCAATAGTAGCCTTGATATAATTCTTGGTAATGGTCATCATAGGATAACCGTCCTGCATGTCAGCAAGCTGTAAAATAGTAAACTTTCCGTCATCACCAAACTGAAGTGTCTTTTCATCTTCCTTTGCACCTGCAACAAGTGAGATACAGGAAACCATCATAAGTACACTTAAAACAACCGCTAAGATTTTCTTTGCTCTGTTCATGTAAATCTCTTCTTTCTTATATTTTTTACTATATTACCACATTTATATTAATTTTTCAATCAACAATTTACTATTTAAATAAATTTTATAACAATACTTAACTCACTATTTAAAGCAAACAAAATAATCTGAATTCATCGTTGCGTCATGACCTATCAGAAAATTCTAAGACCTAGTGACACTATCTCACTTAGCAAACGATATGCCCGATAGTACAAGGGACACCTTTATAATCTATAAAAAAGACTCAAAAAAAGTATCGCATCTCCTGAAAAAAGCAAAATACTTCAAAATAAGCACAAAAAGAATGTTAATTTAATCTACACGGAATACATCAACAACTTTTCAGAAAAAAACACATATGAACAATAGATTGAAAGAAAAGCCACATTAAGAGGTAAAACTAATCAAGCTTGTGCGTTAATACAACTGAAAGGGAGATAAAAAATAACCGCGTAACTTTAATTAAACGGATTTATCAGCAGATTCTCAGAAACACAACCAAATCTGACCAATAAAATACACGAAAAAAAACGCGTCAAGAAGGATACTAATCAAAACTAAGGTTAATATATCAGGAAAAGAGACAAAAAAAGAACCGCGTAACATTTGCTACACGGTTTAATTAACAACGTTTGAGAAACACACCCTCAAAACTGAACAATGTAATGTGAGAAGAACCAAGTAAAGAGGTCAAGCCCTCGACCTATTAGTACTGCTTAACTGAATACATCACTGTACTTACATACGCAGCCTATCAACCTCGTAGTCTACAAGGG
>JAZRTO010000095.1:0-9268 GCA_045652065.1 Acutalibacteraceae bacterium | reverse complement strand
GGTTCACGGTCTTACTCCCGCTATCATCAAGGAAGCTCTTGAAAAGACCTACGATGCAAGATGCAAGATTCTTGATGAGGTTATGATTCCCTGTATCGCTGTGCCCAGAGCAGAGCTTTCAAAGTATGCTCCCAAGATGCTCACCACAAAGATTGATCCCGAAAAGATCGGTGATGTTATCGGTAAGCAGGGTAAGGTTATCCAGAAGATCTGTGCAGAATGTAACTGTAAGATTGACATTGAGGATGACGGCAGCGTATTTATTTCTTCTACAGACATTGACGGTGCAAGAAAGGCTCTCAGCATTGTTGAAACAATTGTAAACGATCCTGAAGAAGGCGCAATCTACAAGGGTGTTGTAACCCGTCTTATGAGCTTCGGCGCATTCGTTGAGATTGCTCCCGGCAAGGAAGGTATGGTTCACATCAGTCACCTTGACGTTAAGAGAACAGAAAAGGTTGAAGATGTTGTAAATGTAGGCGATGAAATCATCGTTATGGTTCTTCCCACAGATGACCAGGGCAGACTCAACCTCTCCAGAAGAAATGCTCTTATTGCAGTTGAAGGACTTACTCCCGAAAACGAGCTTGATGATACACCCAGAAAGCCCAGACGTGAGTTCAATAAGGGTCCCCGCCGTGACAAAAGAAACTAAGTGAATAAAAAATTATCTCCGAGGGAAATTCCTTCGGAGATTTTTTTTTGAATAAATTTATGAATAAAAAATGCGGATACTCCTTTGGTGAGGAATATCCGCTTTCTTTATGTTTACTGCTTTCCCTTGATTTTATCAAGCTCTCTTTTGTATTTATCTCTTTCGATTGTTACCTTTTCAACATCCTCAAGGTAGCCTGACATTTCACTTTTGTACTTTGAAACGATATCAGCGCTTTTTTTCATACCGTTTGCAAGGTCAAGAGATACAAGCACAAGGGCCTCTGTAAGGGAAATTCTTGAAGATGCCCCCATAATTTCACTGAGCTTTGTATCAACGACATCAGCGAGAAGCTTTATATCCTCGGGGGATTCCTCGGAAATTACTGTATACTGCTGATTTCTTATATTGATGGTTACTTTATTCTTTTCCATATCTGTCACCTTTAGTTTTTCTTGAACTGCTGCTTCATTCTCAGCTCTTTTGAAAGTATCTTTTTGCGAAGACGAAGGGAAACGGGGGTTACCTCAAGAAGCTCGTCATCGCTTAAGAATTCCATACTCTGTTCAAGGGAAAGTGTTGAGTGGGGCACAAGACGAAGAGCATCGTCAGAGCCTGAAGCACGGGTATTTGTCATCTGCTTTTTCTTGCAGACATTACATACGATATCTTCAGCCTTTGCACATTCGCCTACAATCATACCCTCATATACGGGAATACCGGGGCCGATGAAGAGTCTGCCTCTGTCCTGAGTGTTGAAAAGACCGTAGCCGGTGCTTTCACCTGTCTCGTGAGCGACAATAGAGCCTCTTTCTCTTGTCTGAATGTCACCCTTATAGGGCTCGTAGCCCTGGAAAAGGTTATTCATAATGCCGTAGCCGTTGGTGTCTGTAAGGAATTCGGAACGATATCCGATAAGTCCTCTTGCGGGAATTCTGAACTCAAGGTGTGTTGTGCCGCCGTCACGGGTGCCCATGTTTTCAAGCTCGCCGCGTCTGGAGCCGATTTTTTCCATAACAGCACCTACATAGTCAGTGGGCACTTCAACGATAAGAAGCTCAATGGGCTCAAGAAGCACACCGTTTTCCTGCTTGTAAATAACCTTGGGACGGGAAACCTGGAATTCATAACCCTGTCTTCTCATGGTTTCTATAAGGATAGAAAGATGAAGCTCGCCTCTGCCCGAAACCTTGAAGGTATCCGTAGAATCTGTTTCCTCAACTCTCATGCTTACGTTTGTTTCAACCTCCTTGAAAAGACGTGCGCGAATGTTACGGGAGGTAACAAATTTGCCTTCCTTGCCTGCGAAGGGGGAGTCGTTGACATGGAATGTCATAGCAAGAGTAGGCTCGTCAATTTTAATGAAGGGGAGGGGTTCAACGCAGTCAGGAGCGCATATTGTTTCACCTATGTTGAGGTCTTCAATTCCGGAAACCGCAACAATGTCACCGGCACTTGCAAAATCTGTTTCTGTTCTGCCAAGTCCCGTAAAGTGATAAAGACGGGAAACCTTTACATTTCTTCTTCCCTCGTCTGTCTGGCAAAGAACTACGGACTGACCTGCTTTTACGGTGCCTCTTTCAATTCTGCCCACGCCGATTCTGCCCACATAATCGTCATAATCAAGAGCAGAGAAAAGAAGCTGAAGGGGTGCTTCACTGTCACATTCGGGAGCCGGAATATTTTCAATGATGGCTTCAAGAAGAGGACGCATATCCCCCTCGGTAGCAGTCTTATCAAAGGATGCAAAGCCCTCTCTTGCAGAAGCGAAAATTACGGGGAACTCAATCTGATCCTCATCTGCGCCAAGCTCAATGAAAAGGTCAAGCACTTCATCGATAACCTCGTCGGGACGTGCTCCGGGACGGTCGATCTTGTTGACAACAACCATAGGAGTTTTCTTGAGAGCCAGTGCCTTTGAAAGCACGAAGCGTGTCTGAGGCATACAGCCTTCAAATGCATCAACAAGCAGAAGAACACCGTCAACCATTGTCATAATACGTTCAACCTCACCGCCGAAGTCTGCGTGACCGGGAGTATCAACAATGTTGATTTTGATTCCGTTATAGTTAACAGAGGTATTCTTTGAAAGAATTGTGATACCTCTTTCTCTTTCAAGGTCGTTTGAGTCCATAACTCTGTCTGCAACAACCTCGTTTTCTCTGAATGTACCGCTCTGCTTAAGAAGCTTATCAACAAGGGTAGTCTTACCGTGGTCAACGTGAGCGATAATTGCAATGTTTCTTATATCTTCTCTTTTGCTCAAAAAATTCACCTTCAAACATTTAATACAACTAAATATATTAACACCGAAACCGCCGAAAATCAACAAAATTATATATTTTTACGGGTTTTACATATTTTTTCCTTTTTCTACTACCATTTTTATTAATTAAGTGCTAAAATAACAAAAAAGGAATCGGTACGCAAAGAGAGCTGCAGCTTCCCTGAATTCCGAAATCCGAATTCCGAATTAAATGCGGAGGTTTTTCTTATGACATTTCCTATGACAGACCAATTACTTAACTATGATGTGTTTCCCCTTGTTTTCCCTGTGGGAAAAGAGGTAACAGTTCACATAAGACCTACGGGCGGACGCCCCGAATTTGTGCCGGGTAAGGAGTATAAGGTGCTTATATGTGCTCTTGAAGGAGGCAAGCCCTATGATTATCCTTCATCGGGCGATTACCGTGAAAAAACTCTTATCTGCAATGATATAGGCGGTTTTGATGTTACTCATACCTATGACAGTGAGCAGCAGTATTTTATAAGAGTGCTGGGTGATGACGGCAGAAGAATAAATCAGTTCCCTGTTTATGCAGTTGAAAGTGACCTGGCAGGACGTTATCCCTTACGAGGCGACCTTCATATGCATACCAACTGCTCTGACGGCAGACAGACTCCTGAGGTTGTATGCGGTATGTACAGAAGCCACGGCTATGACTTCTTTGCAATTACCGACCATCACAGATATTATCCTTCTATCCGTGCTATTGAATTTTTTAAGAATATTCCCACAGAGTTCAATATTGTTCCCGGTGAAGAGGTACACCTTCCCGATGTTCACGGAAAAGAGGCCGATGCTCACATTGTAAACTTCGGCGGTGAGTATTCAATTAACGGACTTGTTAAGGACGAGCATTTCGGTGAAACGGGAGAAGACTGGGTACGTGCAATGCCAGGTGTGACTCCTCCCGAGGCAGATACCGTAGAGGTATGGCAGGACAAGATGGAGGCTCTTGCTGAAGCTACTCCCGTTCCCGAAAAGGTTGACAAAATTCCTGCCGCAGTTATGAAGTGGGCATTCGCTGAAATCAAAAAGGCAGGCGGTCTTGCAATATTCCCCCATCCCTGCTGGATAAGTGATACCTATCATGTACCCACCCCATTTCTTGAATACATAATGGAAAATCAGGATTTTGATGCCTTTGAGGTGCTTGGCGGTGAAAGATATTATGAGCACAACGGCTTCCAGACAATAAGATATTATGAGGACAGAGCAAAGGGCAGAAATTATCCTGTAGTGGGAAGCACAGACAGCCATTCATCTTATGAATCAAATGACGGTGCGCTTATCTGCTCCACAATTGTTTTTTCTCCCGAGAATGAAAGAAAAGCACTTATTTCTTCAATAAGAGATTTTTACTCTGTTGCGGTTGATACAATAAGCACCGAATTCCGCCTTGTTGGTGAAAACCGTCTTGTAAGATACTCCTGCTTCCTTCTTAAAAATTATTTCCCCCGTCACGACGAGCTTTGTAAGGAAGAGGGCAGACTGATGAGAATCTGTGCCGTAGGTACCGAGGAAGAGAAAGAGGATGCAATTAAGATGCTTTCTGCCGTTAACGGTAGAATGAAGAAGCTTATGGAGAAGTATTTCAGCTTCTGATTTGTTTAGTTTACACATTTTTAAGGGCAGGTAAATTTACTTTACCTGCCTTTTTTACAAAATTTTTACAGGTGTAATATTTTTCTTGTAAAAACCGATGATTCTTGATATACTTTTAGCATTATTATTTATTGTATGAGGGGTTGTGTTTATGGACACGATGCTTCTGGTGCTCGAGCTTATAGGTACCTGTGCATTTGCAATTTCGGGTGCGGTGCTGGGCATTACAAAACGCTTTGATATTTTTGGTGTAATGTTTTCAGGTATACTCACAGCGCTTGGCGGCGGTATAATAAGAGATCTGCTTCTCGGGAATCTTCCTCCCGCTATGTTCAGGAATTATATATATCTTATTTTTGCCGTAGTAACCTGTGTGCTTACCTTTGTTGTTGCAAGTATACTGAAAAATAAGTTTTCCGAAAATATTGTGGTAATAGATAAGGTAAATAACATTTTTGATGCAATAGGGCTTGGTGTTTTTACTATTGTCGGAATGAATGTTGCTATCAACAGCGGATTCAGTGATAATTTTTTCTTTGTTGTGTTTCTCGGAATGACCACCGGATGCGGTGGCGGAATTTTAAGAGATGCTATCGTCAGTGAGGTTCCGTTTGTTCTCAGAAAAAGAGTTTACGCCGTAGCATCAATTGCAGGCGGTATTGCTTACTATGTTATATACATAATGCTGGAGCAGGGTGTTGTTTTTTCTGCAGTAGTGGGAATTACACTTATATTTGCCCTTCGTATTCTTGCATCGGTATTTAAATGGGATCTTCCCAGAGCTATATAATTCGCAGGAGGATAAAAAAATGTTTAAAGTTCAGAATGTAACAGATTATATCAAGGCTTGCGACCCCGAGGTCGGTGCCGCAGTAGAAAAGGAGCTTCAGCGCGAGCGCAGAAACCTGGAGCTTATTGCTTCCGAAAACATTGTTTCCCCTGCAGTTATGGCAGCGGTCGGCAGTGTTCTTACAAATAAATATGCCGAAGGCTATCCCGGAAGAAGATATTACGGCGGCTGTGTATGTGTTGACGAATGTGAAAATATTGCAATTGAAAGAGCAAAGAAGCTTTTCGGCGCAGAATATGCAAACGTTCAGCCTCATTCAGGTTCCCAGGCTAACTTTGCCGCATATTTTGCAGTTCTCCAGCCCGGTGACACAGTGCTTGGCATGTCTCTTGCAGAGGGCGGACACCTGACCCACGGCTCACCCGTAAATATGTCAGGCAAGCTTTATAATTTCGTTCCCTACGGTGTTGATGCCGAAACGGGAAGAATTGACTATGATGCTTTAAGAGAGTTGGCTCTCGAAGTAAAGCCCAAGCTTATTGTTGCCGGGGCAAGTGCTTATCCCAGAATAATTGATTTTGAAAAAATTTCTCGCATTGCCAAAGAAGCAGGCGCTTACTTTATGGTTGATATGGCTCATATTGCAGGTCTTGTTGCAGCCGGTCTTCATCCCTCTCCCGTTCCTTATGCCGATATCGTAACAACAACTACCCACAAGACCTTAAGAGGTCCCAGAGGCGGTCTTATTCTTTGTAAGGAGGAGCTTGGTAAGGCAATAGACAAGGCAATTTTCCCCGGTTCTCAGGGCGGTCCTCTTGAACACGTTATTGCAGGTAAGGCTATTTGCTTCGGTGAGGCCCTGAAGGATGAATTCAAGGAATATCAGAAGGGTGTTATCGAAAATACTGCTGCTCTTGCAGATGCTCTTAAAGAAAAGGGCTTCAATCTTGTTTCGGGCGGTACGGATAATCACCTTATTCTTCTTGACCTTCAGAATATGAACATTACAGGTAAAGAGCTTGAACACAGACTTGATGATGTTTATATCACAGTAAACAAGAATGCTGTTCCCAATGATCCTCAGAGTCCCTTCATCACAAGCGGTGTGAGAATAGGTACTGCTGCTGTTACAACAAGAGGGCTTAAGAAGGATGATATGAAGGTTATTGCCGAGTGTATTTATCTTGCAACTGTTGATTTTGAGAATAATGTTGAAGTAATCAGAGGCAAAGTAGACGAACTTCTTGAAAAATATCCTCTTTATTGATAAAATTTTCTTGAAAAATATGTACAAACTTTTTTGCGGAGAGTCAGACGGCTCTCCGTTTGTTCGTTTAAAAGCGATTAGTGAGGGAAAAATTGTTGTATATATTGTACAAAAATGCACCTTTGGCTTTGTTTAAACTGTCAGGGGTGTGAAAATTCCCTTAAAAACACCTATTGTGCAAAATGCACAATAGTATAACTTTTGATTTGTGCAAAATAACTTGACTTTTTTAAAAAATCGACTATAATGTGAATGTAAACAAAAACAGAAATGAAAGGAGTACTTGAATATGTCAAAGTACGATAGAGAAATGCGCAGAGAAGAAGAAAGACTCATCAGCGAGATCGCAAGTATGAAGAAGTTTTCTTTCAAGAAGCTCCTTAAGGTTATGGAACTCAATGCTCTCTTAACTTATCAGAATGCATAAGTGAGACGGTTCCTGCCTTTAAGGCTGCCGACAGCAATGCCCGTAAGGGCTTACATATATTGAGGCAGTAAGCCTCGTACAAACGGACTGTATTTTTACCTGATTGCGTAAAATACGGTTTTTTTGTTTTAAATTGCAGTTGCACACAGCTTTTTATAATGGTAAAATATTTATTATATTCAAGGATACGGATATCCCGTAGTAATTTCAGCTGTAACAGAATTAAAGCAGATACTGATGCATATTTTTAAGGCTTCAGTAACGGAGAATGATATGAAAAAATTTTTTAATGCAAGACTTATGCTGATTCTTTCAATGACCATTTTCGGCACAATCGGTCTTTTCAGAAGAAATATTGATATTTCTTCGGGGGAGCTTGCCTTTTACCGTGCTTTTCTTGCAATGGTATTTATAGGACTCTTTCTTCTTGTGACAAAAAGCAGAATACCGTTTGTGAAAATCAAAAGGCAGATTCCGCTTCTTATAGCTTCCGGTGTTGCAATGGCTTTTAACTGGATTCTTCTTTTTGAAGCCTACAACTATACAACTGTTTCGGCTGCCACCCTAAGCTATTATTTTGCCCCTGTGCTTGTAACTCTTCTTTGTCCCGTGCTTTTCAAGGAAAAAATGGCTCTGAAGCAATGGATATGCTTTATTATGTCAACTGCGGGTATAGTGCTGATTACAGGTATCGGTACATTCGATTCGGGCAGCAATCACTTTAAGGGTATTCTTTTCGGTCTCGGAGCTGCATGTCTTTATGCAACGGTAATTCTTCTTAATAAATTTATCAAGGGTGTTGACGGAATACACCGTACATTTATGCAGTTTGTGTCCGCGGCTGCCGTGCTTTTCCCTTATGTGCTTATGACGGACGGAATAAATATAGGAAAGCTTGATGCAAGGGGACTTTTGCTGCTTCTAGTGGTGGGACTTGTGCATACGGGAATTACATATTGTATGTATTTCTCCTCACTTAAGGAGCTTTCGGGGCAGAAGGCAGCGATATTAAGCTATATTGACCCTCTCGTTGCGGTTATATGCTCCGTTGCTGTTCTTCACGAGGAAATGACCATTTCGCAGATTATAGGCGGTGTTCTCATTTTAGGTTTTACCCTTTGGAATGAAATCGCACCGAAAAAGGAGGAAAAATAATGAACGAAATTACAAGAAGTCTTAAAAACAGAAAATCCGTGAGGGTATTCACGGAAAAGGAAATTGATGAAAATATAAAGGAAGAAATTCTTCTTTGTGCGGTAAATGCTCCTACTGCTGGCAATCAGCAGTTATACACAATTCTTGATATAAGGGATAAGGAGCTGCTTAAAAGACTTTCCGTTTCATGCGATAATCAGCCCTTTATTGCCGAATCAAAATTCACACTTATCTTTTGTGCAGACTTTAAGAAATGGTATGATGGATTTAATTTTGCCGACTGTCAGCCGAGAGACCCGGGTGAGGGTGATTTTCTGCTTGCAGTAAGTGATGCTCTTATTGCCGCACAGAATTCGGTATGCGCAGCCGAAAGCTTCGGTATCGGCTCCTGCTATATCGGAGATATTATGGAAAACTGCGAAATTCACCGAGAGATGCTTAAATTACCCCGATATGTTTTTCCTGTTGCAATGATAGTGTTCGGTTATCCTACCGAAGGACAGCTTAAAAGAGAAAAGCCCGAAAGGGCCAATATGAAGCACATTGTTCATACTGACACCTACAGGGAAATGGACAAAGAAGAATTGAATGAGCTTTTCTCCCCGAAAGCAAAGGAAAAAAGCTACGAGGATTGGATGGCGGCATTCTGTAACAGAAAATATAACAGCGATTTCTCTGTTGAAATGTGCAGAAGTGTTAGAGAATATCTTAAGCAGTGGAAATAAGTAAAAGGGGATGTAAAAAAAAGCGAAGATCGCATAAAACAAGATGAATCAAGGGGTTCGAGCAAGTCTGATACTTGTAAGAACCCCTGAAACAATCCGAAAAAACAGAAATTATTAAAAATATTATGTTTTAAGCTACGAACAAACCTCGCCTCTCGACGTACCTATGTACGCCTTCGGGCAAGCAAAAAACAAGGCAAAAGCCTTGATTTTGCTCGGTTTGGTCTTCAGCAAAGACACAACCCCCGGTTCTACCGGGGGTATTAAAATGCTTTAGTAAAAATAAAATGTGGCGAGCAATGGCAAGCCACAAAAAGTAGAAAAAAGATTAACCTCCAAGTATAATAGAAATGGTTTGGC
>JAZRTO010000094.1:0-26635 GCA_045652065.1 Acutalibacteraceae bacterium | reverse complement strand
AAATCTCCGTACTGTTTTATATGTATTTGATACAAATATAACATATTTTTTCAAAAAATAATATAGTTTGTATAGACTTTTTTCAATTTTAATTATATAATTATAAAAAACATTTGAGGTGAACTATGGTTTCGGTTAGAGCTTATAAGGAAACAGATAAAGAGAGAGTTCAGAATATATGTCTTGCAAATGCTGACTGTGCTGATGCAACTGAGGATACAAAAAAATATATTCTGCTTATGTATTGCAACTATTATATTGAGCAGGAGCCCGAAAATTGTTTTGTTGCGGTAAATGAGGAAGATGAGGCTGTAGGCTATATTATCTGCTCTGAAGATTACGATAATTATGAAAAGATCTTCAAGGCTGAATATATTAATCAGTGTGCGGCAATAAGCCCCAGACGATATGTTGATGCAAAGCTTGATCTTCTTTCTCATTCAATGTTTAAGAAGGATTATCCCACACATTTTCATATAGATATTGATAATAACTATCAGCGAATGGGACTTGGCTCGTTGCTTATCAGTAATCTTAAGGCACATCTTCACAAGAAAGGCATTAAAAATATGATGATGGTCTGCGGTGAGGATAATGAAAATGCTATAAACTTTTACCGTAAGAACGGCTTTAAGGATCTTCTTACAACAAAAATGGGACATGCTATGGCATTGGAGTTTGATGACTGATGAATAGATTTAATGATAAAAATATTGAGCTTTTTAAGGCTCTGATGACAGATTGCGGTAAATTTATGTTATCTGCATCCTTTGATGAAAATGACTCGTCTGATGTTATGAAAAAGGCAGGGGATGCTGATTTTGTAACCATATATGATAAGGGTGTGCAGGATAGACTTATTGCAGGTCTTCTTGAAATTTTCCCCGACGCTCACTTTTTTGCCGAGGAAAAGGAGAATTTTGCCGAGGATACAAAAACAGGTCTTTGTTTTGTAATTGATCCTATTGACGGCACTACGAACTTTATACATAATCTTGGTGCTTCCACTATTTCAGTAGGTGCGCTTTTAGACGGCAGACCTGTATTCGGGTGTGTATATGATCCGTACAGAAATGATTTATTTATTGCTGTTGAAGGAAAAGGTGCATATAAAAACGGTGAAAGAATATCTGTGTCGGACAGAACGATTGATACAGCTGTTGTTGCATTCGGTACTACACCTTACCGAAAAAAGGAATATGCTCCTGTGGGGTTTGAAATTGCAAGAAATATCTTCTGTAATTGTGCAGATATAAGAAGAAGCGGCAGCGCTGCTCTCGATATGGCTTATATTGCATGCGGTAAGCTTGACGGATTCTTTGAATGTATTTTAAGTCCCTGGGATTATATGGCAGGAACTGTTCTTATCCGTGAAGCAGGTGGGCTTGTAACTGATTTTGCCGGTACGGATATAGGTTTTTCGGTGCCTTCACCTGTTCTTTGCTCTAACCGAATTATTCAAAATAAGCTTTTAGCTTTAATAAACAAATAAAAACGGAGGTTTTTTGTTATGTCAAATATTCTTGATCGTTTCAAGGAAGGAACAGCTGAAACAAAGGCTGTTGATACTTCAAAAAAGGTTAAGGTCGGCATTATCGGTACCGGCTGGATTGCAGAAGCACATGTTGCTAACTATCTCAGATGTCCTGATGTTGAAATTGTTGCTGCCGCTGACCTTATTCCCGGTAAGGCTGAAAAATTCTGCAAGGATAACGGTATTGAAGGAGCAAGATGTTATCCTGATCATAAATCAATGCTTGATGCTGAAGAGCTTGATGCTGTAAGCGTATGTACATACAACAGAACTCACGCAGAATGTACAATTTATGCTCTTGAAAAGGGTGTTAACGTTCTTCTTGAAAAGCCTATGTGTGTTACTCTTGATGAGGCTGTTGAAATCTGCCGTGCAGAGAAGAAGAGCGGTAAGATTCTTTCTATCGGCTTCCAGCCCAGATTCGATGAAAATATGAAGATGGTCAAGAAGATCGTTGAATCCGGTGAGCTTGGTGATGTTTACTATATTCAGACCGGCGGCGGCAGAAGACGCGGTATTCCTACCCCCTACGGAACAAGCTTCATTGAAGATAAGACAGCCGGCATAGGTGCTCTTGCTGATATCGGTTGCTATTCTCTTGATATGGTGCTTAATGCTGTAGGCTATCCCAAACCTCTTACAGTTTCCGGCTATACATCTGCTTTCTTCGGAAAGGATCCCGTAACATTCCCCGGACATCCTGAATATGCGGATCTTTTCAGTGTTGATGACTTTGCTGCTGCATTTGTGCGTCTTGAAGGCGGTATTATTCTTGACTTCAGAATTTCCTGGGCAATGAATCTTGACACTCCCGGTGACACAATTATTCTCGGTACTAAGGCAGGTCTTCGTATTCCTTCAACAGAGTGCTGGAACGGAAGCATCGGCGGACCTCTTAAGATTTACAGAACTATTGCAGGCAGTGATGTTGAGACAATTGTTCCTGAAAGAGATAACAATGAAGACAATTTCTATAATAAGATTAGACTTTTCATTGATGCTGTAAAGGAAGGCGGCTGTGCTCCCGTACCTTCAAGCCAGATTATTTACAATCAGGCTATTATTGACGGCATCTCCCGTTCTGCAAAGTGCGGAAGAGAAGTAACTGTTGATATTCCTGAGATCTGATTATGAAAAAAGACTATCTTGAATTAGGACAGATAGTCGGAACACACGGAATAAAAGGGGAGATGCGCATCAATCCATGGTGCGACTCTCCCGATTTTGCTAAGAGCTTCAAAACCGTGTATTTCGACAAAAACGGAAATAATCCTGTTAAGGTTAGCTCCTGCCGTCCTCACGGAAATGTGATTCTGATGAAGCTCGAAAACATAAATTCAATGAATGATGCGGAGAAGATGAAAAACAGAATGCTTTACATTAAGCGTGATGATGCTAATCTTCCCGATGGAACCTGGTTCATTGAAGAGCTTATCGGTTGTGATGTTTTTGATGCTGATAACGGCAAATGTTACGGCAAAATATCTGATGTTTCGCCTACAGGCGCCAACGATGTATGGCATATTACTGATGATAACAATGCTGAATATCTTATTCCGTCAATAAAAGAAGTTGTTATTGGTGTTAATGTGCAGGAAAATTATGTTAAGATAAGACCTATGAAAGGAATTTTTGATAATGCGGATTGATATTCTTACTCTGTTCCCTGAAATGTGCTCGGGTGTATATTCGCAGAGTATAGTCGGCAGGGCAATAAATAAGAATATTCTTGAGATTTTTTCTCATAATATCAGAGATTATACTCTTAACAAGCATAAAAATGTTGATGATACTCCATATGGCGGCGGAATGGGTATGCTAATGATGGCACAGCCTATATATGATTGTTATCTTGATGTTACTAAGAATTTCAGTACAAAGCCTCATGTTGTATACATGTCACCTCAGGGTAAGGTTCTGACGCAAAAAAAAGCGGTTGAATTATCTAAGCTGGAAAATCTTGTTATTCTATGCGGTCATTATGAAGGTGTTGATGAGCGTGTTCTCGAAGAAATTGTTGATGAGGAGATTTCTATCGGTGATTATGTTCTAACGGGCGGTGAGCTGCCTGCTCTTGTTCTCATTGACTGTATATCAAGGATGATTGACGGAGTTCTTCCCAATGAGGAGGCATATTCCGGTGAAAGCATCTATAACGGGCTTCTTGAGCATCCTCAGTATACAAAGCCTTATTGCTGGAACGAAAAAAATGTTCCTGAGGTTCTTATATCCGGTCACCATGCAAATATCGAGAAGTGGAAGCGAGAGCAATCACTGATCAGGACTATGAATAAGAGACCTGATCTTCTCGATACAGCAAATCTGACAAAAGAAGACAGGAAAATATTGGACAAACTTAAATCCGATTAAATATTCTTGGGATTTTTGCAGTATTTACAGTTTTGATTGTAGTTAAAATTAACAAATTAGAAAAATATATTTTGTATGTTTTTATGCTAACAAACGAATTGTTTTTTTGTTTTGTGTTTTTGATTGACTGAAAATCGGTTTGTGATATAATATATTAGAAAATCAAAATCCGAGAGGAGATCACCATATGATAGAGCAGACATTTACAATAAAGAATGATGTTGGACTTCATTCAAAGGTTGCTACTCGTTTTATCAGCAAAACTACAAACTATAAGCCCAGTATTTTTATTGAAAAGGATAGCCGCAGAGCAAATGCAAAGAGCCTTTTAGGTGTTCTCTCGCTTGGTATTGTCGGCGGAGATGTAATAACCCTCATCGTTGAAGATAAGGATGAAAAAGAAGCTATCGAAGCTAAGAAGGCTATTGAGGAGCTTGGTGCATTTATCAATAACGGATGCATCGACTGAGTTAATATTTTGTTAGGTGTATCGGTTTTGCCGGTACACTTTTTTTATAGGTGAGATTTATGTCGGAAATAAGAGACAGCTTATTAAAAAAAGCTCGGGCTTTACCTGAACAGCCCGGTGTTTATATAATGAAAAATTCCTCGAAGGAAATTATCTATATAGGAAAAGCAAAAAATCTTAAAAACCGTGTCAGTCAGTATTTCGGCTCTCAGAACAAGCATAGTATAAAAGTCAGAAAGATGGTTGAAAATGTCCGCGATTTCGATTATATAATCGTCGGCTCGGAATTTGAGGCACTTGTGCTTGAATGTAGTCTTATAAAACAGAATATGCCGAAATATAATATTCTCCTTAAGGATGATAAAGGCTATTCGTACGTAAGAGTTAAAAAAGACGGATGGAAGGATATTTCCTGTGTTTTTCGTAAGAATGATGACGGATGCATATATTATGGACCGTATATGTCCAAGGATTATGTAAATACGGCTGTTAAAGAAGCTCTCGATATATTCATGCTGCCGCATTGTAATAAGAGGTTTCCGCAGGATATAAAAAAAAGAGGGAGACCTTGTCTTAATTATCATATAAAGCTTTGCTCCGGTGCATGTGCAGGACTGATTGACGAAAAAGAGCATAATGCCAGCTGTGACAGCGCACTAAGGTTTATACTGGGGGAGAAGAATGAGATTATTTCTGAATTGAAATCTGATATGGAGTCTGCCGCAGAAAATCTTGAGTTTGAACGCGCAGCAAAGCTTCGTGATAAATTGAGATCTATTGAGAAAATTGCGCAGAAGCAGACCGTTGTTGATATGAAATATAAGAATCAGGATGTTTTTGGCATTGAAAGTATTGATGAAAAGACGTGCCTGAATGTCATTTCTGTCAGAAACGGAACAATAGTCAATACTGAAAGTTTTGTTTTTGACAGAATTGATGCCTCTGCTGATGATTATGTTGAAATCATAACAAATTATTATACTATCAGGAATGATTTTCCTGACAGAATTTGTGTAGATATTGATCTTTCGGGTAATGAGCTCCTCAAAGAATTCTTTGAAGAATATGCTTCCTCCAATGTTGTATTTTTTACTCCGAAAATCGGTGAAGGTGCAACTCTGATGGCAATGGCAAAGCAGAATGCTGCTGAAAAGCTTTCAAGACTGTTGTCATATAATAACAAGCGCTCTGCGGTTCTGCTCGAGTTAAAGGAGTTGCTTGGTCTTGAAAAGATGCCGTATGTTATTGAGGCATATGATATATCTAATATGAACGGATCTGAAAATGTCGGTGCGATGGTAGTTTTCAGTGATGCCAGACCTGACAAAAAGGCTTACAGAAAATTTGAGATTAAATCCTTTGTCGGTCAGGATGATTACCGCTCTCTTGCTGAGGTACTGAGCAGACGTATAGATGAATATGAAAAATTTAAGGGTGAGAACAATTCCTTTGGTATTAAGCCTGATTTGATTTTGCTTGACGGCGGTATCGGACAGGTGAATGCAGTTAAGCCGATTCTAAGGGAAAGGGGCTTTGATGTGCCATTATTTGGTATGGTAAAAGATTCAAAGCACAGAACAAGAGCCATAACAGCAGGTGGAAATGAAATAACCATTAATGATAATCGCAGTGTGTTTACTTTTATTGCTGATATTCAGGAGGAGGTTCACAGATTTGCGATCGGATATCACAGGCAGCTGAAGAATAAGAATACTTACACTTCTACGCTGACTGCAATTCCCGGAATAGGTGAGAGGCGAGCCAAGGCTTTAATGAAAAAATTCGGTTCCCTTAATAAAATCAGAGAGGCAGATGTAGAAGATCTTAAAAGAACAGAAGGTATCAATGAATCTACGGCAAGACTTATATATAATTACTTCAGGACATAAATTTTTTGTCAATTTATAAAAATAACAGTTGACAAAACAATGTGTTTAATGTGATAATATATTGAATATTATATTTTGGTGAGAAATATGCGTGTTATTACAGGTCAGGCCAGGGGCAGAAGGCTTGTTTCGCCCGAAGGCTATGATGTCAGACCCACAACGGATAAGGTAAAAGAATCTATTTTTAATATTATACAGTTTCAGATTGCGGATTCCGTCGTTCTTGACCTTTTTGCAGGATCAGGTCAGCTTGGTATTGAAGCATTGAGCAGGGGAGCGGCTTCGGCTGTTTTTGTTGATTCATCCCGAAAATCGCTTGATGTTGTGAAAAAGAATATTGAAATGTGCAGATTTCAATCGAGTGCCCGTACTTTTCTTTGTGAAGCATCCGCTTTTCTCAGATCAACCTCTGAAAAATTTGATATTGTTTTTCTTGATCCGCCCTATCATAACAATCTGTGTGTTACTGCTCTCGAACTGCTCGGGGATGCGGTGAATGATGATGCAATTGTTATCTGTGAAACACAGAATGATGAGGAATTGCCTGAAACAATCGGAAGCTTTACTGTTGACCGTGTTTATTCTTACTCTTCTATAAAGTTAACTGTTTATCGTGTTAATTCCTGAAAAGGGAGATAATTTATTATGAACTCTATTGCTATATGTCCGGGCAGCTTTGATCCTATAACCATTGGCCACCTGAACATTATTTCTCGTACGGCAAAAATGTTCAGCAAGGTTATAGTTGTTGTACTTATAAATTCCAAGAAATCCGGAGGGCTTTTTTCTCCTGAGGAGCGTATGGAATTTATAAAAAAATGTACTGCTTCCATTCCGAATGTTGAAGTCGATTTTTATGACGGTCTTCTTGCGGATTATGCCGTTAAAAAGCAAGCGGTTGCTATAGTCAAGGGACTGCGTGTTCTGTCTGATTACGAGGATGAGTTCAAGCAGGCTCTTACTAATAAAAAGTTGGCCAAAGATGTTGAGACTATTTTTATGGTAACTGATACGGAATATATGTTCCTTAGTTCCAGTGTAGTTAAAGAGGTATGCAGATTCGGCGGTGACATAAGCGATTTCGTACCTCCTGAAATAAAAGATGATATTGTAAAAAGAATAAGAGAAAGGTGATTGGTAAAATGAAAATTGATGATTTGATTAATCAGATTGAGAACATCCTTGATGAAGGTAAAAGTGCATTCGGCAGCAATAAGGTCAAGGTTGACGCTGATGCTATCCGTTCAATTCTTGTTGACCTCAGAGTTGCACTTCCTGATGAGGTTGTAAAGGCAAGACAGATTGCATCTGAAAGAAAGCAGATTCTTTCTCAGGCAAATGATGCTGCTGACGTAAAGATCAGACAGGCAGAGGCTCAGGCTCGCAAGCTTGTTGAGGATCATGAGATCACAAAGTCCGCACAGATAAATGCATCTGAAATTATAGCAGAAGCTAAGCAGCAGGCTGCAGACATCATTGACAAAGCAAAGGCAAATTCAAATGAGATTGTTGATAATGCACAGAAGTGGGCATCTGATCTGCGCAGCAGTGCAAGTGCCTTTGTTGATTCGATTATGAACGAAACTGATGATATCCTTGCTGAGAGTATTGATAACTTCACGAAGAGTCTCAACAGAGTCAGAGTTGCTTCAAAGCAGCTCAAAACCGTAACAGAAAAGAAAATCGGTCAGTAAATTGAATTATTGAAAAATGCCTCGCATATTATTGTGCGAGGTGTTTGTTTATGAAGGTTTTATGTTTCAGATATCCGCGGAATATTGTTACGGATATTCTTATCTGCTTACTATGCATTTTTATTATTAATCTTATTCTTGTGAGCGCAGACAGCCGTGCAGAGACAGTCTGCGGAACTTCAGATGATAATATTGCTTCATTTCTGGATGCAAACGGATGGGTTGTGGATTTCAATTCTCGTACCGTAACAGAAAAAATAATTCCTTTGGTTTTTGATGAAACGTATGAGGAATATGAGTTGCTGCAGAATAAGCAGGGCTTCAGTCTTGCTAAGTATAAGGGGAAGACGATTTCCGTTATTACTTTTATGCTGAAAAATTATCCGGAATATGAGACTTCAGATAATATTTATATAAACATTTTACTTTTTGACAATACGATAATCGGTGCAGACATTCTGTGCACGTCAATTAACGGATTTATAACAGGAGCTGTTAGAGATGGCAATTATCAGAATAGATAAGTTTTTATCCTCTCAATTGAATATATCAAGATCTGATGCAAAAAAACTCCTACGGAAAAAGGTCGTTACGGTTAATGGATCTGTTACTATTAAAGGTGAATTTCAGTTTGATAGTGTAAAAGATACTGTAGCTGTATACGGAAAGACAGTTGAGTACAAGGAATTTATCTATATTATGCTTAATAAGCCTAAGGGTGTTGTTTCCGCTACCGAGGATTCAGCTGATGTTACTGTTATTGACATTCTGCCTGAAAATCTTAAGAGAAACGGCTTATTTCCTGCGGGCAGACTTGATAAAAATACAACAGGCTTTGTATTGATTACGGATAACGGGGCATTTGCTCATGATATCCTTTCGCCCTCTCACCATGTACCCAAGACTTATATTGTTGATGTTGAACGTGAGGTTTCAGGCGAAGAATTCAGACGTTTTAATGAAGGTATGCTTATCGGAGATGAATTATTTAAGCCGGCACAACTAAGGTTTCTTGAAAAGAATCCTGATAATAATGCTTTTCGTTATGAAATCGTTATTATTGAAGGCAGATATCATCAGATTAAAAGAATGTTCGGTTCTACCGGCAACCCGGTAATTGAGCTTGAACGGATCGCGATCGGAAGGCTTCCGCTTGATAGAGAGCTGAAAGCCGGTGAAGCGAAAGAATTGACAGAAGCAGACATTGATTTGTTAAAATTACGTTGAATAAATTATACTCTTGGTGAAAATACACAACAGCCGATTTTACAAAAAAAAGGTTTATCTGTTGTGTATTTTTTTTAACTTGTTTAGCAAAACTTACCGAAATGAATAAAAATATTAAATAAATTTGTAATATTCTCTAAAAGGTCTTGCAATGAATACCAATAATGTGTATAATATCATTGTTTAGTTTTGTGAATTTGTCTAAAAGCGCATGTTTTATTATTGTTGAAAGTTGAGAGGATGAAAATTATGTCAAACCGTCTTTTTCAGAGCGTGCTTCATCAGATGAAGGAAGCTGTATGCAGAACTATAGGTGTTATTGATGAAACGGGCACAATCATTGCTTGTTCTGAACTTACAAGAATCGGTGATGTTGTTAATGTTGGTATCTCAGAAATTTTTTCAATTAATGCAGCAACTGCAATAAACGGTAATACATATAAGGCTTTCGGTTCTATGATGCAGCCTGAGTATACTGTTTTTGTTGAAGGTAATGATACACTTGCAGAGAAATATGTTTCAATGCTTGCTGTTTCACTTTCCAGTATCAAGCAGTATTACGATGAAAAGTACGACAGAGGTAACTTTATCAAGAATGTTATGCTTGATAATATTCTTCCCGGAGATATTTATCTTAAGGCAAGAGAGCTTCATTTCAATAATGATACTACCAGAGTTGTGCTTCTTGTCAGATTCTCTGATGTTTGTGAATCCTCGATATTTGATGCTATTCAGTCTTTGTTCCCCGATAAAAATAAGGATTTTGTTATCAGCATAAATGAAAATGATGTTGCGATTATAAAGGATATTGCAAACGCTTCTGACAGTAAGGATCTTGAAAAGCTTGCTCGTTGCGTTATAGATTCTCTCGGCTCCTTGTCTGCAAATCATGCCGTAGTCGGTATCGGTACTGCTGTCAAGAGCATCAAGGATCTTGCAAAGAGCTTTAAGGAAGCACAGATTGCTCTTGAGGTTGGTAAGGTATTTGATACTGAAAAGGTTATTATTAACTGTGAAAATCTCGGTATCGCACGTCTTATTTATCAGCTTCCCACAACACTTTGCGATATGTTCCTTAAAGAGGTTTTCAAGGTTGGATCAATTGATTCTCTTGATCACGAAACACTCTTTACTATTCAGAAGTTTTTTGAAAACAATCTTAATGTGTCCGAAACGTCAAGAAAGCTTTTCGTGCACAGAAATACTCTTGTTTACAGACTTGAAAAAATCAGAAAGCTTACAGGTCTTGACCTTCGTGAGTTCGATGATGCTATTGTATTCAAGGTAGCGCTTATGGTTAAGAAGTATCTTGATTCTTCTCCCATAAAGTATTGATTCAAGTATAATTTTAACTTAAAGGAATAACATTTTATGATTAATTTCTGCGATGTGTCTAAAACATATCAGAACGGCACAAAGGCACTTAATAGACTTAATCTTCATATAGATAAAGGCGAGTTTGTTTTTGTTGTCGGTGCATCCGGCGCAGGCAAGAGCACATTCTTAAAAATGATAATGCGTGAGGAGGTTCCTTCTTCAGGTTCTATTGTCATTGACGGAATTGAGCTCAACTCTCTTAAGGCATCGAAAATACCTTATTACAGAAGAAAGCTCGGTATTGTTTTTCAGGATTTCCGTCTTATCCCGAATCGCACAGTTTATGATAATGTTGCATTTGCTATGCATGTTATCGGTGCAAAAAATAAGGATATCTCCCGAAGAGTTGCCTATGCGCTCAGTCTTGTAGGTCTTTCTTCCAAGGTCAAGTGCTATCCTAATCAGCTTTCCGGCGGTGAGCAGCAGAGAGTAGCTCTTGCCAGAGCTCTTGTCAACCAGGCCGATATTATTGTTGCTGATGAGCCTACCGGTAATATTGACCCTGAAATGTCAAAAGAAATTGTTGATCTGCTTACACATATTAATCAGAATAAGCATACTACCGTTATTATGGTTACTCACGCTGTTGATCTTGTAAAACAGTATAATAAGCGTATTATAACCATTAAAAACGGAACAGTATTTTCTGATACTGCTCATCCTGAAATTGTAGGTGTAGATTTCGGTATTCCCGAAAAAACTTCACCTAATGCGTATTATGAAGCACCTCTTGAGGATGCTGATATTGAAAGCTTTATTGACAATTACGGCAAAAATATCGAATCTGATATTCCGTCAGCTTCGATAGAATAATCTGTGATTGTTTGGAAGGTAAAATATGAAAAACAGAAATATCCGTTATCTCACCCGTGAAGGTATTAAAAACATAGGCATAAACAGATTAATGTCAGTTGCATCTATTGCTGTTCTTATGTCATGTCTTGTTATTATCGGTTTTGCATTTATGCTGTTTCTCAATGTAGATTCAATGCTTCAGTATGTTGAATCACAGAACGTTGTAATGGCATTCTGCGATGTTGATGCAACCGATGATACTTTAATTAAAACAAAATCGGCTCTTGAAAATATTGAAAATATTTCATCCTGCGTGATGATTTCAAAAGAAGAAGCGTTTAATGATGTCAAGGAAGCATACGGCGATTCTGCAGAGATTCTGCAGAATCTTGATCCGTCATTTCTTCCTGTCGGCTTTGAGCTTACTGTTTCTGATATGAGTCTTTTTGACGAAACCGTTGCGGCAATTACCGCTATTGAATCTGTTGACAGTATTCAGCAGAACAGCTCTCTTGCCTCTAAGCTTGAGGAAATAAGACATGCTATTTCTTTTATAAGCATTGGTGTAATTATTGTTCTCTTTGTTGTATCAATGTTTATTATTGCCAATACTGTACGTATCACCATGTTTTCAAGAAAGCTTGAAATAAGCATAATGAAGGCTGTAGGTGCTACTAATTGGTTTATTCGCTGGCCTTTCCTTGTTGAAGGTATAGTTATTGGTCTGATATCCTCGTTTGTATCATTTTTTGTGCTTGCTCTTCTTTATCATCTGCTTGCAGGTCCTTTTACCTCTATTTTTGCAATTCTCGGTAATTCTGTAGTTGATTTTTGGGAATATGCGATTGTTATTTTTGCAGGATTCCTGTCAGTCAGTGTTGTAACAGGCGGTCTCGGAAGTCTTATTTCAATGAGGAAGTATCTTAAGGAACAGGGGAGTGTCGTTGTAGATGAAAACTGATTTTCTCAAACGTGCACTTGCTGTTGTACTCTGTTGTCTGTCATTAGCATCATCTCCGTTGATTATATTTGCAACGGTCAGTTCCGAGGATCAGCAGAAAATTGATGAATATGAGAAGCAGCAGCAGGAGCTTCAGGATAAGATTGATGCCGCCAAGGCTGAAATTGATGAGCTTAAGGAAAATATAGAAGATAAAGAAAAATATGCTGCAGAGCTTGCCGGTCAGATTGAAAACTATCAGTCACAGATTGATGTTCTTAATGAAAAGATTGATGATCTGGAAGGTCAGAAGAGTGTAATTCAGGAAAAAATTGATGCTCTTAATGAAGAAATTGCAGGTATTGAAGCTGATATTGCTGAAAATGAGGCTCAGGTTGAACAAACTGAAGCTGAAATTGCTGATATTTTTGTAAAGCTTCAGGACAGAATCCGTGAAAATTATGTTAACGGTGCAACCTCTGATATTGAGCTTCTTTTGGATTTTGATGGTAATTGTGACTTTGCTACTTATCTGATTATAACTGAAATCAATCAGCGTCGAGCAAAAAGTGATGATGAGCTTGTTGAAAATCTTAATGATGATATTGCTAAGCTCGAGATTCTTAATGATGAGTATGAGCTTATGATTGAGACCATCGAAGTAAAGCGTGATGAGCATCAGGTTCAGGTTGATGAGCTTAATTTCAAGGAAAATGAAATTGTTGAGTCCCGATCAAAGCTCGAAGCATCACAGGGTGAGCTTATTGATCTCCAGGAGGAAGCATATAAATATATCAAGCAGCTCGATTCTGAAAGCTCAACCTATGAAAAGCTTGTTGAAAGCTATGAGGCTGATATAAAGGCTTTTGAAAACAAGATTGATGAAATAATTAATTCAGCATCCAGAGGTGATGGAAATATTGCATCAAAACCCGGAGGCTTTATATGGCCTTTACAGTACAGTGATGCTTATATTTCCTCGTCTTACGGATACAGATATGATCCTATATCAGGTGTATACAAGCTGCACGGCGGAACTGATTCATGCTGTTACAGCGGTACAGAGAACAAGGCTGTAAGGGCGTCGGCTTCCGGAACAGTCATTATATCTACCTGGCATTCTGCTTACGGATACTATGTGGGTATAGATCATGGCGATGGTATTGTTACTGTATATGCTCATAATAATTCTCTCAATGTTTCCGTCGGACAAAATGTAAACCAGGGTGACATAGTT
This sequence comes from Acutalibacteraceae bacterium, assembly GCA_045652065.1. GTDB lineage: Bacteria > Bacillota > Clostridia > Oscillospirales > Acutalibacteraceae > RUG806. Next base: position 13,103 of record JAZRTO010000094.1, on the reverse strand, counting down.
GCATATGCCGGTTCAACAGGTTACTCCACAGGTGCTCATTGTCATTTTGAGGTCCGTGTAAACGGTGAGAAGGTAAATCCCCAAAACTATGCTTCGCTTCCGTAATATTATTTGAAAGTTGATTGATAATGACAAGAAAAATTTCATTCGGAATTACAGCTGTTCTTATTATTTTTGCCATAGTTGTTTCTTCTGCAGTTACCTTATTGGTTATATTAAAAACATATGACAGTCTGCTCGTTGATTTGCCTCAGCGAGCAGAACAATATATCAGACTCGGAGAAATTGATGAGCTTATCAGAAACAGCTATATTGGAATTGCTGATGATGTCGCCATCGATGATTCTTTAGCTTCAGGATATATCAGAGGATTGAATGATCCTTACAGTATTTATATTCCTGAGGAGGATATGAATATTTTTGTGAATAATCTTGACGGTTTAGCTGAAGGAACCGGTATTACTGCTTATTTTGATAATGCGCATAACAATATGATTGTCAGTTATGTACATGAAGGCTCGCCGGCTGAAAAAAGCGGTATTTCTGTAAATGATATCATTGTTTCGGTTAATAATATTTCCGTGACTGCAGATAACAGTGCCGTTCTTATTGATACAATAGCATCATCATATGACAATAAGATTACCGTTGTTGTACAGACAAAGGACGGAGATTTGCTAACTGAAAAAACGCATGAGATGACTACAGGTTTTGTAATGCCTTCTTGCAGTTATTTTGTTGAGAATAATATCGGTTATATACGTATTAATGCCTTCTATGAAAATACATTCGGTATTTTCAGTGATGCAATAGATAATTTCAAAAAGGAAAATATCAGCAATGTTGTTCTTGATCTTAGAAATAGCTCAGGCCAGAATTTTGATGTTGCAGCTAAAATAATTGATTATATTGCCCCTGTCGGAACTGAAGGTTCAGGTGTTATTTACAGTGCAAAGAATTCTGCCGGGGAAATTATTGATAAGTACTCCTCTGATTCAAATGCCTTGAATATGAAGTTCGCTGTTCTTATAAATACGCGAACAGAAGCAGCAGCTGAGCTTATTGCAGCAGATATAAGAGACTTTGGCAAGGGGATTCTTATCGGTGAAAATACTGCCGGATATGGTACTATGCAGAAGCTTTTTAAGCTTTCTTCCGGAGGAGCGGTGTATCTTTCTGTTGCTGAGATTTATCCGTATATATCGGATTCCTTTAATAGTACAGGTATTGTTCCTGATGCTGTTGTTGAGACCACTGATTCGTTTAAGAATCAGCTTGGTGGCAATGATTTTTCTGAAGATGAGCAATATAAGACAGCAGTTTCATATTTTGCTACAAAAAAGTAATGGTATCTCCTATGAGATACCATTTTTTATTCAGCAATAAAAATATAATTCTTTATATTTTCATAAATTTTCTCACCAATTCCATGAACATTGAGAAGCTCATCAGGTGAAGTAAAATTACCGTTTTCTTTCCTGTATTCAATAATAGCCTTCGCTTTTGCTTCACCGATGTCAGGCAAGTCGCAAAGCTCATAAATATCGTCACTGTTTATATTAATTCTCAAATATTCAGTAGTTGATTCCTTTTCACTGATGTCGGATTCTGAAGTTATGGATTCCGTAACCTGTGATTCAGTTGTATCGGTAATCTTAATTGAAAAATTCATTCCTGCTATATAAAACAGTAATGAGCAAATCATTATACAGAGAAGCAGTATTACTGTTTTATAACTAAGAATATTCCTTTTGAAAAAATCATATAATCTGTTTGTTTTGTCGTTCATATTAAATCTCTGAATTTATGTTATTTTTTTAGTATTATACCTGCTTTGTTTTAATAAGTCAAATGCGTTATTTCAGGAAGTTTTTTTATGCTGCATAATCGGTATATGTTGCAGATTTTTGTTAATAATATTGGAGAATAAAATAAAGAGGTGAGATTAGTGCTTGATAAGCTTGCTTTAATTCTTGTAATTATTGGTGCTGTCAATTGGGGATCAATCGGATTATTTCAGTTTGACATAGTTGGTTGGATATTTGGCGGTCAGTCTGCTATTGTCAGCAGAATAATATTTACAATAGTGGCACTTGCAGGTATCTGGTGTATTTCTCTGTTATTCAGAGAAAATGAAGTGCTTGCTGATAGTAAAGATATGTAAAAAAGTAAGGCTTGATAACATTTGTTATCAAGCCTTTTGTTAGTTGAGAGCTGCCTTTAATTCTTCTACCTTATCAGTTCTTTCCCAGGAAAGATCAAGATCTGTTCTGCCTATGTGTCCGTATGCGGCAACATTATGATAAATAGGCTTTCTGAGATCCAGCTTATCAATAATTGCAGCAGGTCTTAAGTCAAATACCTTTGATACAGCCTCAGAAATCTTTTCGTCAGCAACCTTTCCGGTTCCGAATGTATCTACAAGAATTGAAACGGGCTTAGCAACACCGATAGCGTATGCAAGCTCGACCTGACAGCGATTGGCAATTCCTGCAGCGACAATATTCTTTGCAACATATCTTGCAGCATAAGCAGCAGAACGGTCAACCTTTGTTGGATCCTTGCCTGAGAATGCGCCACCGCCGTGACAAGCGTATCCGCCGTATGTATCTACAATAATTTTTCTTCCGGTAAGTCCGCTGTCACCAACAGGACCGCCTGTAACAAATCTGCCGGTAGGATTGATAAAGAACTTGGTATCTTTGTCCATAAGAGATGCATCAATTGTAGGCTTAATAACTTTTTCAATCATATCTTTTCTGATTGTTTCAAGTGTTACGTAATCCTTGTGCTGAGTTGATATAACTACAGTATCAACTCGAATAGGCTTATTGTCATCATATTCTACAGTAACCTGAGTTTTTCCGTCGGGGCGGAGATAGGGAAGTGTTCCGTCTTTTCTTATTTCAGAAAGCTTCTTTGCAAGTTTATGGGCAAGAGTAATGGGCATGGGCATAAGCTCGGGAGTTTCATCGCAAGCGAAACCGAACATCATACCCTGATCACCTGCACCGTGAAGATTATAGCTGTCTTCTTCACCGTTTCTGAGCTCAAGTGATTTGCTGACACCCATATCAATGTCGGGTGACTGCTTGTCTATTGTTGTCATAACAGCGCATGAGTTTCCGTCAAAGCCGGCATCAGGTGAATCAAAGCCTGTATCGCAGATAGCTTTTCTTACTATAGCAGGAATATCAACAATAGCATTAGATGTTATTTCACCCATAACGAGAGCCATACCTGTTGTACATATTGACTCGCAAGCAACGCGTGAATAAGGATCCTGTTCAAGAAGTGCGTCAAGAACAGCATCGGAAATCTGATCACAGACCTTATCGGGATGTCCTTCAGTTACTGATTCTGATGTAAAAAAGTGTTTAGCCATTAGTTTACCTCCAAAAAAATAAAAACCTCACAGGCTTATCCCGTGAGGTGTTAAAATACCTTATCTCTCGGTTAAACCGCGGATTTAGCACCTTGCATAAAGCAGGTTGCCGGGCTTCACAGGGCCGTTCCCTCTGCCACTCTTCATAAGGATTATGAATATGTTAGTATTATATTACAAGTTTTTGTAAATGTCAACATATTAAGACATTATTTTTTGTTCAACATGTTGGACTTTGTAAGGATATCCTTGAGGGGCTTATAGAGAAGAAGAATAATAACAGAATTAATTATACCCTTAAGGAAATTAAAAGGTATTATCGCCGGGAGCATCAGTTGAAGCACTGCATCAACTGTAGTGTTAAGATAGAGGGGAGTGAATACAAGATTAAGAGGGATCATTATAGCAGTAAGGGCAATTGTTGATATGCTGACACCAATAATCAGCTTTAAGCGAGAATCATTTTTTAGAACAAAAAGCTTCAGAATTAAAACGTATGCGCCTGTTGAAAGTACATGCATAACAAAGCCCTGCCAGCTGCTTGCGGCACTGACGGTAAGAGACTGAATGAGTGAAACAAATATAAGCACAAATGAACCTGCTGGCGTACCAAGGAAAAGAGCAGAAAGAATAACCGGAATATCACCCATATCATACTCAAGGAATTTTGCACCCGGTAAAAGACTGAATCTGACAACAAACATGAAAACAACGCTGAGAGCAGCCATCATTGCTGTCAAGACAAGCCTGAAAATATTCTTTTTTGATTTATTTTGCATAAAAAAACACCCCGAAATATATTTTCGGGGCGAGCATTATAATATCTGTACCTCTTTCATCCGGACTTTACCGTCGGTACCGGAATTACACCGGTTCAGCCGTATGGCTCGCGGACTTTTACCGCCGGTGGGGAATTGCACCCCGCCCCGAAGTATCTGTCTTAATTATACCACTCGCTATTGATTTGTCAAGTGATATAATATATAATATTCCTATACCATTTACGGAGTGATAATATTGGCAGGTAAACAGAATTCCAAGCTAAAGCTTTTGTATCTGAAGGACATTTTTATGAGATATTCTGATGAGGAGCATATTTTGAACTCAATGGATATTTCTGAATATCTTCTCGGGTACGGAATTGAGTGCGAACGCAAGTCCATATATAAGGACATTGAAATTCTGATTGAATATGGTATGGATATTATTAAGACAACCAAGCCAAAGAGCGGATATTTTCTTGCATCCCGTGATTTTGAAATAGCAGAATTGAGACTTATTAATGATGCAATTCAGTCTGCAGGTTTTATTTCAAGAAAAAAGACTGTCAGTCTGCTGAAAAAAACCGATACTCTCATAAGTGACTATCAGGCTAAGCGTCTGAAGGATCAGGTATTTATTGACAGGCGGAATAAGTGTACAAATGAAGAAATATTTTATAATATTGATTCTCTTGACACTGCAATAAAAACTGAAAAAAAGGTAAGGCTTAACTACAGCAGACGAAAGCTTGATGATAAGTATGCTGCTTCAAACGAAACAAGAGAATTTGTTCTGAGCCCATACGCTCTTATATGGGCAGATGATCATTATTATCTTGTAGCAAATAACGAAAAGTATGATAATCTTATGAATTTAAGAATTGACCGCATCAAAAAGGTCGAGGTCCTGGATTTATCCCGACGTCATATCTCAGAGGTCAGTGAATATAAAAATATGTTTGATACTGCTGATTATGTTTCCAAAACCTTTAATATGTTTACAGGAAAGCCTGAAATGACTCAGCTTAAATGCAAAACTGAAATACTTGAAGCAATGCTTGACCGATTCGGTGAAAAGATATCAATAAAAAAGGGTGAAAGCGGCTGGTTTTATATCTATGACGAGCTTTTTATAAATGATGGACTTGCTTCCTGGATAATGCAGTTTGGTGATAAAATTGAGGTTATTTATCCCCTTGAGTTAAAGCAGATGATAAAAAACAAGGCCGAGTCAATTCTCGGCATATACAGATGATCAGGTGATATTTTGATTTATAAAGTTTTTAATATTAATGAAATGACTCAGGAGCTGGCGTCACATTATTTTCCGCTCATCAGTGAAGGAAAGAGGGATATGATTATCAATGCTAAGGATAAGCTCAGAGGTGCACGCGCGTTTGTTTCTGATATGCTTGCACGTCAGTGTCTCTCCGAATTTCTGGATGCTCCGGAATTTTCCTTTTCATTGCTGCTGAATCCTGATGCTAAAAGCGTCGTGTCGAATTTTGATGCTCAGATATGTGTAGCAACTGCCGGCGAGTATGTTGGGTGTGCAGTTTCTCATCTTCCGGTCGGAATCGGTCTTGCAAAATCAGAGCCGTTCAGCTTTCAGACTGCACAAGCTATTCTTTCAGATTCAGAGTTAAGAAATGTATTTTCTTTTTCTAAATATAGCTTTTCTGAACTGCTGATCAAGGACTTGTGCGATGAACCGCTTCTTCAGGAAAGGTTTTCCGTATACAGATCGTTGAAGACCGCTCAGTTTCACAGCTCAGGCAGAAGTATCCGTGAGAAGAAAAATAACATAACTTTTGATTGCTCTGATAATAAAATTACTTGCAGCAACGAAAATTATTCAGTACTGGCTTCAAAGTTTATTTCAGATAAAAATCTTGCAGTATCGATTATTGAGAGGTGTAAATAAATGAATGAATTTATAATTGGAAAAAAAGATTTCTTACTTAACGGTGAGCCTTTTAAGGTGTATGCAGGTGCTATGCATTATTTCAGGGTGCCACGTGAATACTGGCGTGATCGTCTGTTGAAGATTAAAGCCTGCGGTTTTAATACAATTGAAACATATACAGCCTGGAATCTTCACGAACCCACAGAAGGTAATTTTGATTTCAGCGGCGACCTGGATTTGAAGGCTTATCTTGAGCTTATTAATGAATTAGGAATGTTTGCTATTGTGCGTCCGGGGCCTTACATATGCTCGGAGTGGGAATTCGGAGGCTTACCGTGGTGGCTTCTTTCATATGATAATATAGAGCTGAGATGCATGAATGATACATATCTTAGTAAGGTAGATGCATATTTTGACAAAATAATTCCTATAATTGCTTCCTGTCAGATTGAAAACGGCGGAAGTGTGATTATGGTTCAGGTGGAAAACGAATACGGTAGCTATGGAGATGACAGTGAATATATTCGTTATGTAGCTGCAGGTCTTCGTGCTCGCGGAATAACTGTTGAGCTCTTTACATCAGACGGTGACTGCGATATGATGCTCACAGGCGGTACTGTTCCCGAAATTTTCAGAACTGTTAATTTTGGATCGGATGCAAAGCGCGCATTTACCAATCTTCGTAAAATTCAGCCTGAAGGACCGCTTATGTGCATGGAATTCTGGAATGGTTGGTTTGATCATTGGGGTGAGAAGCATCACAAGAGAGATCCTGATGATGCGGCAAAATCATTCAGAGAGGTACTACAGGAAAACGGAAATATTTCTGTCTATATGATGCACGGCGGCACTAATTTCGGCTTTATGAATGGTGCCAATTGTACAGAAAAGGAATATCAACCGACTGTCAACAGCTATGATGATGATGCACCCATAAATGAATATGGCTATATGACTCCGAAGTATTTTAAGTTTAAGGATATTCTTGCTGAATTCGGTTCAATATCAGATATAGAGGTTGAACAGCCTGATACAGTTGCATATTCTTCCGTAAAATTGAATGAATGTTCCGAATTATTCGCAAATATTCCCGAGATTTCGCAAAAGCATACAATGACTAATCCGCTTCCTATGGAAAAGTTGGGACAGGGATACGGCTACATACTTTACGAAACCTTTGTCCGTGGTCCGCGTGAGGAGGATTATATCAGCCTGACAGTTCATGACCGTGCTTATGTTTATGTTAATGATACATTCAAGTGTATTCTTGACAGAAATGACAAAAAGAAAAAATTAAAGCTTGGTATTCCTGCAGAAGGAATAAAACTCAGCATTCTTGTCGAAAATATGGGCAGAATAAATTACGGTGCAAGACTGCACGACAGAAAAGGTATAGTTTCTGATGTGAGAATCGGTCAGCAATGTATTTATCATTGGAACGCTTATACTCTTCCTCTTGATAATATTGAAAGTATAGAGTTTCAGCGAAATCTTAAACCTAAATTCAATAAGCGGCCCGTATTCTTAAGAGGAACCCTGAATATTGATGGTGATGTTAAGGACACTTTTATTAAGCCTGACGGATTTTCTAAAGGGTTGATATGGGTAAACGGCAGACTGCTTTCCAGATATTGGAAAAAGGGACCGCAGCATACGCTGTATCTTCCGGCTCCGTGGTTGAAAAAAGGCTATAATGAAATTGTTATTCTTGAATTTGAAGGATTCAGAAAACCTGTTCTGAACTTTTCGGACACTCCTATCCTGGATAAATAATTAAAACCACCGGTTTATCCGGTGGTTTTTTTCTTAGATATTGAGAATTGCTGAAGCAAAATAGAAGTAAACAAGAAGAGAAACCGTATCAATAAGGGTAGTGATAAGGGGGCTTGCCATAACGGCAGGATCAAGACCGGTTTTCTTTGCAAGCAGGGGAAGAGCGCAACCTATAACTTTTGCTGATACAATTGTCGCAAAAAGTGTTAATCCTACAACAAGGGCAACAAAAATAGTAACCTCGGGATTTTTCATTAAAAGATTATCAACAAGCATTACCTTGCCCACGGCTGCAATGCCGAGAACAACACCGCAAAGAACTGAAACTCTGCATTCTTTCCATAAAACCTTAAAGAAATCTCTGAATTCTACTTGTCCCAAAGAAATTCCGCGGATAACGGTAACAGATGCCTGACTTCCTGCATTACCGCCTGTTCCCATAAGCATCGGTATAAAAGCTGTAAGAATCGGAAGAACAGCAAGTGCACTTTCAAATTTTGAGATTATCATACCGGTGAAGGTTGCGGAAATCATAAGAATCATAAGCCAAGGAATTCTTGATGCCCATAATTTGAATACAGAAGTTTTAAGATACTCAGTATCATTGGGTGTGATAGCAGAGATTTTTGAGAAGTCCTCTTCTGTTTCTTCCTGCATAACATCAATAGCGTCGTCAACAGTGATAATTCCGACAAGACGGTTTTCATTATCAACAACAGGCAGAGCAAGAAAGTCATATTTACCGAACATAAGAGCAATGTTTTCCGTGTCAGCAAGAGTGTTTACGGAAATTACATTATCTTCCATTATATCTGAAATAATTTCGCTTCTTTCGGACAGAAGCAGATCCTTTGCAGTTACTATTCCTATAAGATGATTTTTTTCGTCGGTAACATAACAAGTATAAATGGTTTCCTTGTTTACACCAACGCTTCGTATAAAGTCAAGAGACTCTTCAACAGAGTAAGATTTCCTGAGTCTTACAAACTCAGTAGTCATAATACTGCCGGCGCTGTCCTCAGGATATTTAAGCAGTTCATTTACTGCTTTTCGCATATCGGGTGAAACAACCTTTAATATTCTCTTTACAACGTTAGCCGGCATTTCTTCAATGATATCAGCAGTATCATCATAATAAAGCTCATCGAACACATCTTTAAGCTGTGAGTCACTGAAGAAGTTAATAAGAAATTCCTGCTTGTCACTGTCCATTTCAACAAAAACCTCAGCGGCAAGCTCTTTTGGTAAAAGTCTGTAGACGAGTACTGATTTTTCGTCAGAAAGCTCGTCAATAATGTCATTGATATCAGCGGGATTCTGTTCTTCAAGCAGGCTCCTCAGTTCAGAAAATCGTTTATTTTCAAGAAGATCAATAGCCTGTTCAACCAGCTTTGTATCAATAATTTCAATGTCTATAATTTCGTCCATCTGTATTCCTCCTTTAGATTTTTGCATCAAAAGCCTTTACAGGAGTAACATAAAAACGAGTGGGGGAAGGGAGCTTAAGCTCCAATGCCCTGCGGTGAGTTTAAGATAATAAATTCATCGTAAATTAAGCACGTACTTCGGCCGCCCGTATTCGTGCTACTATCGCCTGTATCCATAAACTCACTTCCTTCAGTTAAAATTAAAAATAAAATCCCGTTATAGGTTGAACGGGATTAGTGGCGGAGAGTCAGGGATTCGAACCCTGGGTGAGTTTCCCCACACAGCATTTCGAGTGCTGCACCTTCGACCACTCGGACAACTCTCCATAACTTTACTATGACTAACTTATATTATCAAAAATCGGAGATATTGTCAAGAAATATATATGTACTTTTCTTCTTTATAGTATTAATTTTTTTCGTAATAATATTTATATTTACGATGTTGCGCCTGTAAATTTTTACATCTTACCAATGCTTACCGAAATTTTTAATATTTCAGTATTTTTTCTTCTGTACGCAAGAAGACCAATTAGTTTCAAAATATAATCTTCTCAGTATATTTCAATCATAATTACAGATAATAACAACACAATTTGTAATTTAAGGAGAAAGATATATGAAAGCAACTGGAATTGTGAGACGAATTGACGACCTTGGCAGGGTAGTCATTCCCAAAGAAATCAGAAGAACAATGCGCATACGCGAGGGCGACCCGTTGGAAATTTATACAGATATTGACGGCGAGGTTATTTTTAAGAAATATTCCCCGATGGGAGAGCTTCAGGAATTTACATCTCAGTATTGTGAGGTGCTTTATAAAGCAATGGGAATGCCCGTGCTGATCAGTGACCGAGATCACATTGTATGCTGTATGGGTATTCCAAAGAAGGATGCTCTTGAAAAGAGGATAAGCTCTGCACTTGAAAAGGTTATGGAAAACAGAAGCAGCTTCATTGCATCAGCAATGGACAGAAGCTCTTTGTCTCCAATAGACGCTTTAGATAAAAATGCGTGTATTGCAGTGCCGATCATAGGAAACGGTGATGTATCAGGTTGTGTGGTTGTGCTTTTCAATGAAAAGAATGAATATCCGTCTCAGGCAGAAATAAAATTAGCTGAGGTTGCTGCTCAGTTTCTCGGCAAGCAGACTGAGGAATAAATCGCTTGACAAAATATTCATATTTTGTTATTATTTATCTATCAACAGAGCTTGAGGGAGTAGTTTGCGCCTATGTTTGGCGTGATATGTCAACATCATGGTTGATTTTCAGCCTGGCATATCTTAAATGACGAGACTCACAGACAGTTTTTTGCTGTACTGAGTCTCCAATTTCGGGACTTTGGTACAGACAAAATGTACTGAGGTCTTTTTTTCTTGCTCTGTGAAAGAAATTGTAAAGGAGTTCCCCTAATGAAGCACTATCTGGAAAATGTTGATGCTGTTTTTGAAGACGTAAAATCCGGTCCTCAGGGTTTAACATCTGCAGAGGCTGCAAAGCGTGCCGAGCAGTATGGTAAAAACAAGCTGGCAGAGGCAAAAAAGGATTCAATGATTAAAAAGTTTTTTGATCAGATGAAGGATCCTATGATCATTATTCTTATTATTGCTGCTGCGATATCTGCTGTTACAGAATATATTGAGGCATCTGCTGCTGGTCATAGCTTTTTCCCGACAGATACATGTATTATTCTTGCTGTTGTTCTTATTAATGCTCTTCTCGGTGTTATTCAGGAGAATAAGGCTGAAAAAGCCGTTGAGGCTCTTCAGAAGATGTCTGCTGCGACCACAAAAACTCTCAGAGACGGTAAGGTTGAAACCATCAAGAGTGAAGATCTTGTTGTCGGTGATGTTATTCTTCTTGATGCAGGTGATGCTATTCCTGCAGACTGCCGTATATTCGAATGTGCAAGCATGAAAATAGAAGAGGCTGCTCTTACAGGTGAATCAGTTCCCGTTACAAAGCTTGTAAATGCTCTTATGGGTAAGAACAATTCTGATGATGTGCCTCTCGGTGACCGTAAGAATATGGCTTATATGGGATCTACTCTTGTTTACGGACGCGGTAAGGCTGTAGTTACGGCTACAGGTATGAATACTGAAATGGGTAAGATTGCTAATGCTATTGCTCTTGCAGAGCAGGGTAAGACTCCTCTTGAAATTAAGCTTGAGCAGCTTTCTAAGATTCTTACAAAGCTCGTTCTTGCAGTTTGTGTTGTTATTTTCGGTTATAATATCGCAATGTACTTTATTTCAGGAAGCAATGCAGAGTTCTACCAGGTAGCACTTAACTCCTTTATTACTGCTATTGCTCTTGCGGTTGCTGCGATCCCTGAAGGACTTGTTGCGGTTATGACTATCGTTCTTTCTATCGGTGTCACCAACATGTCTAAAAAGAACGCTATTATCCGTAAAATGAATGCGGTTGAAACTCTTGGATGTACACAGATTATCTGTTCCGATAAAACCGGTACTCTTACTCAGAACGTAATGACGGTTGTTGACCACTATGCAGAGGATGAAAAAGTCCTTGCTACAGCAATGGCACTTTGTACTAATGCTGAGGTTGATGAAAACGGAAAGGGTACAGGTGAGCCCGACGAAGTTGCTCTTATCAATTATGCTAAATCCGTTGGTCTTAATAAAGCAGATCTCGTTGCTGCTCAGCCCAGAGCCGGTGAAGTTCCCTTTGATTCCGGCAGAAAAATGATGAGTACCGTTCATAATGTTAACGGTCTTTATGTTCAGTATACTAAAGGTGCTCCCGATGAAATTCTTAAAAAGTGTAATCGTGCACTTGTTAACGGTAAGGTAGTCGATATTAACGATGAAATACGTGCAAAGGTTGCAGAAGAAAATACAAGAATGGGTAATAAGGCTCTTCGAGTATTTGCTGTTGCTTTCAAGGAATATCAGTCTGAGCCTTCAGAATATGAATCAGAAGCACTCGAATTTGATATGATATTTATCGGTCTTACCGGTATGATTGACCCTGATCGCCCTGAGGTTAAGGATGCTATTGTAGAATGCCGCGGTGCAGGTATAACACCTATTATGATTACAGGTGACCATATCAATACAGCTAAGGCTATCGCAAGAGAGCTTGGTATTCTTACTGATGACAGTCAGGCTATGATGGGTGCTGATATTGACAAGTATTCCGATGAGGAATTTGCTAAGATTGTTGAAAATATTTTTGTTTATGCACGTGTTCAGCCTGAACATAAGACAAGAATTGTTAATGCCTGGAGGAGCAAGGGCTATGTAACTGCAATGACAGGTGACGGTGTTAATGATGCTCCCTCAATCAAGAGCGCTGATATCGGTGTAGGTATGGGTATTACCGGTACTGACGTTACAAAGAATGTTGCAGATATGGTTCTTACTGATGACAACTTTGCAACTATTGTTTCTGCTGTCGGTGAAGGCAGAAGAATTTATGATAATATCCGTAAGGCTATTCAGTTCCTTCTCGGTTCAAACCTTTCAGAGGTTATCTCTATTTTCTTTGCTACAATAATGAGCTTTACAATTCTTGAGGCTCCTCATCTTCTTTTCATTAACCTTGTAACTGACAGTATTCCTGCTCTTGCTCTCGGTCTTGAAAAGCCGGAAGCTAACATTATGAACAGAAAGCCCAGAAGCAAGAATGACGGTATTTTTGCCGGAGGTCTCGGCTTTGACTGCGCATATCAGGGTGTTCTTGTAAGTATTCTTACAATTGCTGCTTTCTATATCGGTGAATTCCTTGAAACAGGTCATCTTGTATTCAGAAACATTCCTGATAGCTCTGAGGGTATGACAATGGCATTCTTCACAATGGCTATGTGTGAAATTTTCCATTCCTTCA
>JAZRTO010000093.1:0-26749 GCA_045652065.1 Acutalibacteraceae bacterium | reverse complement strand
CTGGATTGTCTTCCTAAGTCCGCTTGGCCTCCGACTTGCCCATTGAAGCACACAGAGAAAGTGTTAATCTTACACTTGACGCAGCTTACGGTGACTGGTGTATTGCAAAAATAGCAGAGCTGCTCGGTAAGGGTGATATTGCAAAGCAGTATTACTTAAGAGCCGATAATTATAAGAATCTCTTTGATAAGGAAACAGGCTTTATGCGCCCGAAATTTGAAGACGGCACATTCCGTCCCGATTTTTGTCCCATTGCCTGGGGCAGAGACTATACAGAGGGCTCCGCATGGCAGAACTCCTTTGCCGTGCCTCACGATATGGAGGGACTCAGCAGACTTTACGGCGGTAAGGATGAGCTTCTGAAGAAAATTGACGAGCTCTTCAGCACTCCTCCCGCTTATGAAAATGCAGGCTATGGCTGTGAAATTCACGAAATGACGGAAATGGCTGCTGCGGATTTCGGTCAGTGTGCAATTTCCAATCAGCCAAGCTTCCATCTGCCTTATATTTATTCCGAAATGGGTGATGTTGAAAAGACATCATACTGGGTTGAAAAAATGTGTGAAGAGGTGTTCTCTTTCGAGGATGACGGCTTCCCCGGAGACGAGGATAACGGCTCAATGGCTTTGTGGTATGTTTTCTCAACTATTGGCATTTATCCCTTCTGTCCGGGTAAGAATGAATTTGTCAGAACAAAGAAGCTTGCAAAGAATGTTAAGATTCTCGGAAAAGAATTTGATGCCGATAAATTTACGGAAAATAAAATCGCATACGAGGATATTGTATAAAACACTTGAAAATGACCTTTTTTGTGTGGTATAATGTCTTCATTAATAATAAAAACCATTATAGGAGAAAAAACTATGAACAGAAATTACGAAGACGAAATCATTCAGGAAACTGATGCAAATGAAGGTGCTTCCTCCGGAAAAGGCGGCAAGAGCGAGAAGTTTATAAGAATCTGCATTGCAGCAGTAATTGCAGCTGTTGTGGTAATTGCAGTTCTTGCTTCCGTTGTAATTACAATGGGTAGGCTTGGTAAGGAAGATGAAACAACAACACTTCCTCCTGCAGATGTAACAACAACTGCTCCCGTTGAAATTACTACTGCTCCTGAAGAGAAGTATGAACCCGGTCAGTACACAGTTAATGTAGGCGGTAACGGCAAGCTCAATCTCAGAAAGGATCCCTCTAAGGATGGCGAACAGATTCTTGCGATTGACAATGCAACACTTCTTACAATAACAGAAATCAGCTACGATCCTACAGCAGAGCCCGACTCACAGTATTGGGGCAAGACAGTTTACAAGGGATGGGATGCATGGGTTTCTATGAAGTATCTTGCAAATGCTTATTCTGAAAGCGTTGTAACTCCCGAAGAAGTAACTACTGCTCTCGGTGAAGCAACAACTGTCGCAGGTGAAGTATCCGCTACAACAGAAGAAAAAACAACTGCAGCAGAAGAAAAGACAACTGCTTCCTCAATAACCGGCACAACCGCACCTGCTGTAAGCACTACAGCACCTGCTACAAGTACAACTGCTCCCGCTGTAAGCACAACTGCACCTGCAGTGAGCACTACAGCTGCATCAACTGAGAATACCAGCTCAGGCGCAGGTGGGGCAACTACTACAGGTACTTACACCGTAACTGCTGACTCATACCTTAATATGCGTGAGAATCACGATGTTGCATCTCTCTCCATTGTTCAGGTGCCTCACGGTGCAACAGTTACAGTTGTAGACGTTTACCATGATGCAGATTCCACCAATCCCTATGCTAAGTATTGGGGCAAAATAACCTATGGCGGTAAGACCGGCTGGGTTGCAATGGGATATCTCAAATAAGAATAAACAATAAGAGAAGCGATACGGAAAACCGTATCGCTTTTTGTTGTTTATATGATAGAATCTGCAAAAATTATGATATCATCAAGGACTTGAAATCTTTCGGCTTCGTTATGTATTTCGTGGCGCAGTTCTTTATATAGCTTGATTGACGTCTTTGTGTGACCGCTTTTTATGAGCTTATCATATACCTCCTCAACACCTTTTCCGTAATTACCTACGGGATCCGTATCGCCTGCAATGAGGAAAAGAGGAATGTCCGGAACTGCAGTATACCAATCCTTTTCCGATACACTTTTAAGAAGTGAGAACAGATCCTTGAAGCCGCTTGAGGTGAAGGTATAACCGCACAGAGGGTCATTCACATATTTTCTGATATTTTCTTCGTTTACAGACAGCCACTCAAAGCCTGTCTTTTTCTCGAATTTCTTATTGTATGCGCCGAATGCCATAGTATCAAGAAGCTTTGATCGGTGATGTCCGCCGAAAAGCTTTTCTATAGCCCTTGCTATTAAAATTCCCGCACCTGCGGCCGGATTTGCTCCGCTTGTGCCGCAGATAACCGCAGCGCTTACGACATCGGGATATTTTGCGATAAAACGTCTTGTTACAAAAGAACCCATCGAATGTCCCCAAAGAATAAGAGGTATATCGGGGAACGCCATTCGGATGATTTCAGTTACTTTTTTTACATCATCGACAATTTTTTCATTGCCGTTTTCCCGGCAGAAGAAGCCGAGGTCGTCATCTGTTGCAACAGATTTTCCGTGACCTGCGTGGTCATGCATAAATACAGCATATCCCTTGCTGCATAGGTATTCTGCAATTTCAATATATCGGTCTGTGTGCTCTGCCATGCCGTGTACTACAGATATTACTCCCTTTATTTGATCACTGCTTTCCGGAGTGATGGACTGAACAAAAATATCCGTAATGCCCGTTGCAGAAGGGAAGCTGTAGGTATTGTGAATATTAGCCATAAAACTCTCTCCTTTGCTATCTTTATAAACATACTAACACAAAAAAATCGCCATTGAAACATAAAATAGACTAATAAAAAAATTCTGTGAAAATCTTACAAAAGTATAAAAATCATTCTGTGCAATGACAACAACGATAAAAATGCTTTTGTATCATAAATTAAGGATTTTTTGTGTAGACAAAAATTACATATTATGTTATCATATAATGAAAAACTTTGACTGCAGAAAGAGGTGCATCCCGATGCTGGGACTTAAAATCGGAATAGATTTCGGCTCTACCAGCTTTACTGTTTTTGTGGAAGGCAGAGGTATTGTTATGTGTGAGCCTTCTGTTGCAGTGGTTGATAAGTATTCGGGGAAAACCCTGGCTGTGGGCAGAGAAGCAAAAAATATGTGTGAAAAGCTTCCGGATTCTATGACAGCTGTTTACCCTATAAAGGATGGTATTGTTATTGACCGTAATCAGGCAGGACTTATGCTTGAAAGCTGTATAAACAAGGTGTGTGCCGGAAGACTTTTTAAGCCTAATGTTATGATGTGTGTGCCCGGGTCTGTTACCCCTCTGCAGAGAAAAACGGTTTTCGATGTTGTTATGTCTTCAGGGGCAGGACGGGCTTGCTTTGTAAATGAAACTCTTGCTGCAGCTGTGGGTGCAGGCGTCAGTCTTACTGATAAAAAAGGAACTATGGTCTGTGATATCGGCGGAGGAGTTACCAATTGCAGTGTTGTTTCTCTTGGTAATATTGCTCTTTCAGATACGGTTGATATCGGCGGTAATGACCTTACAAAGGCTATTATTGAGTATATAGCAAAAACCTATAAGGTTGAAATAGGCACAACAACGGCAGAGGAAATAAAAATAACCATTGGCTCTGCCGTGCCGAGAAATATCGATCTGGGACTTATTGTTTGCGGAAAAAACACGGAAAACGGTTTTCCTGTTCAGCTTGAAATTACCGCTGATGAAATATATGATGTTCTGAAGCCCAAGCTTGACGGTATAATGTCCCTTATTCTGAGGGTGCTTGAAAATACACCTCCCGAGCTTTGCGGAGATATTGCCGAAAACGGTATAATTCTCACCGGCGGAAGTGCAAATCTTTACGGAACAGATATGTTTATTGCAAGAAAAACGGGAGTAAAAACCATTGTTGCCGAAAATCCCGAAGAATGTGCCGCCAGAGGTATCGGAATACTGCTTAAGGATATGAAATACCTTGACCGTAACGGCTATGTTTTCAGAACGGTTACAAATACGGAAGAGGAAGACGGAGAATAATAACTGCAATGAGCTCGAATCCTTTTGAAGAAAGAATAACGGGTATAATAGAGAATGTGGTATTTCACAATTCCACGAATCTCTTTACCGTATTGGAAGTGAACATCAGCGGTGAAATTGTAACTGCTGTGGGCACGGTGTCCGAGCCTGCTCCCGGTGAAGAAATGACCTTGACGGGCGAATGGGGGGCGCATGAGGTTTTCGGACGGCAGTTCAAAATTACTGCTTACGAAAGAAGCCTTCCCGATACAACGGCAAAGCTTTACAGATATCTGGCTTCCGGGGCGGTTAAGGGAATAGGACCTAAAACAGCGCTTAAAATAATTGAGCATTTCGGAGAGGACAGCTTCAGAATCCTTGAAACGGAGCCCGAAAAGCTCGCTGTAATACGAGGTATTTCAAAGCCTCAGGCTATTAATATATCCGCAGAATTCAATAGACAGTACTCTATGCGAAAGCTTATGATAGAGCTTGAAAATGTGGGGATTTCACCCTCGGAATGTACTGCAATTTATAAATATTTCGGTGCAAATGCGCTGAATCTGATAAAGGATAATCCTTATATTCTTTGCGGAACGGTAAGGGGCTTTACCTTTGAGCGTGCTGAAAAATTAGCCCGTGATATGGGCATTACTCCTACTGCCGAAAACAGAAATTCCGCAGGAATACTTCATATAATAAGACATAATCTGCTTAACGGTCACACCTGTATTCCGAGAAGGAAGCTGGCTGCTCCTGCGGAGGCTCTTCTTGGCATACCCGAAGAGGAAACCGAGTCTTCGGTAGAATATCTTCTGTGTCGTAAAATGCTGATTTTGCGTGAAATTGACGGTGAAGAATTTGTTTTTCTGCCCGAAATGTTTATGGCGGAATCCGCAGTTGCAGCGCGGATGAGGAATATTTTGAAATTCCCCCCGTCAAAGGTATTGTTTGCCGATGCTGAAATAGAAAAGACGGAAAGCAGGAACGGTATTTTTTATGCCGAAAAGCAGAAGGAAGCAATTCTCACGGCTGCGGAAAAGGGACTTCTGATACTTACGGGTGGTCCCGGTACGGGTAAAACCACTGCTGTCAGGGGAATTATTGATGTGCTTGAAAACAGAAATGTTGATGTGCTTTTGTGTGCCCCTACCGGCAGAGCGGCTAAACGGATGAGTGAGGTAACAGGAAGGGAAGCCAAAACCATTCACCGTCTTCTTGAGGTGGAATGGGACAGTAATGATAAGCCTGTTTTCAGACGGGATGCATCCGATCCTCTTGTTGCAGGTGCGGTAATTGTTGATGAAATGTCAATGGTGGATGCCCAGCTTTTTGCCAGTCTTCTTGATGCCATTCCTATGGGATGCCGTATAATTCTTGTGGGTGACTCCGATCAGCTTCCGTCAGTTGGACCGGGAAATGTTCTTAATGATCTGATTGATTCGGGTATTTTACCTGTTGTGTGTCTTACTGAAATTTTCCGTCAGGCACAGCAAAGCCTTATTGTTATGAATGCACACCGAATTATTTCGGGTGATGCACCTCAGCTTCATATGAATGATTCCGACTTTTTCTTTATGAAGAGAGATGATGTGATGACGGCATCCGACACTATAGTTCAGCTGGCATCAAAAAGACTTCCCGATGCATACGGCTTTTCACCTTTTGATGATATACAGATTCTTTGTCCTTCCAGAAAGGGCGACCTGGGTACTGTCAATCTCAACAGACGTCTTCAGGCAGTGCTTAATCCTCCCGACAGAACGAAAAATGAGCTTCGTACCTCGGGCGGCAGGGTTTTCAGGGAAGGCGATAAGGTTATGCAGACTAAAAATAACTACGACATTTTCTGGAAAAAGGATAATGAAGAGGGTGAGGGTATTTTTAACGGAGATATCGGCATTCTCAAAAAGATAAATTATGCGGCAGGGACAATGAAAATAGAGTTTGATGACAGGGTTGCCGACTATCCTTCCGACAATCTTTCCGAGCTTGAGCACGCCTATGCCGTGACCATCCACAAAAGCCAGGGAAGTGAATATCCCGTTGTCGTTATGCCTGTGCTTGATTGTCCGCCGAAGCTGATGTATAGGAATTTACTTTACACCGGTGTTACAAGAGCAAAGAAAATACTTGTCATTGTAGGTGACGAGGAAAAAGTGCTGAAGATGACATTTAATAACAAGCAAAACAAAAGATATTCTGCACTGAAGCACTTTTTGGTGCAATAATGTGTTTACAATATAAGAAAAATATGTTATAATAATTCGGTTAAAAACTCTGAATTGAAAAAGAGGTTACAGATATGAGCAAAGAACTTGAAAAACTTTACGATCCCAAAAACGTTGAGGACAGAATTTATAAATCCTGGCTCGACGGAAAGTATTTCCACGCAAAATGCGAAGAAGGAAAGCCTACATACACAATAGTTATTCCTCCTCCCAATATCACGGGACAGCTTCATATGGGACATGCACTTGATAATACTCTGCAGGATATTCTCATCCGTTACAAGAGAATGGCCGGCTTTGATACCCTGTGGCTTCCCGGCACAGACCACGCTTCCATTGCTACAGAAGCAAAGATTGTTGAAGCAATGAGAAAAGAAGGCATTTCAAAGGAGGATCTCGGCAGAGAGGGCTTCCTCGAAAGAGCCTGGGAATGGAAAAGACAGTACGGCGGAAGAATTATCGAGCAGCTTAAGAAGCTCGGCTCCTCCTGTGACTGGGACAGAGAAAGATTCACCCTTGACGAAGGCTGTAATAAGGCTGTTAAGGAGGTTTTTGTCCGTCTTTATGAAAAAGGTCTCATTTACCGCGGTGAAAGAATAGTTAACTGGTGTCCCGTTTGTCTTACTTCAATTTCAGATGCTGAGGTTGAGTATGAGGAGCAGGCAGGTCACTTCTGGCATCTGCGCTATCCCCTTAAGGACGGTAGCGGTTATCTTGAGCTTGCAACAACACGTCCCGAAACAATGCTCGGTGATACTGCTGTTGCAGTTCATCCCGATGATGAAAGATACAAGAATCTTGTAGGAAAGACTCTTATTCTTCCTATCGTTCACAGAGAAATTCCCATTGTTGCCGATGAATATGTTGAAATGGATTTCGGCACAGGCTGTGTTAAAATTACTCCCGCACATGACCCCAATGACTTTGAGGTCGGTCTTCGTCACAATCTTCCCGTTATTGATACATTTACCGATGATGCTCACATTGCTGACGGCTACGGTAAGTACAGCGGAATGGACAGATTCGAGGCAAGAAAGGCAATTGTTGCCGATCTTGAGGCTGAAGGCGCACTTATAAAAACAGAAAATTATTCACATAACGTCGGTACCTGCTACAGATGCCACTCTACAATTGAGCCTAAGGTTTCAAAGCAGTGGTTCGTTAAGATGGAGCCCCTTGCAAAGCCTGCTATTGAGGCGGTAAGAAGCGGTGAAACAAAGTTTCTTCCCGAGCGTTTTGATAAGATCTACTTCCATTGGATGGAAAACATCAAGGACTGGTGTATTTCCCGTCAGCTCTGGTGGGGACACAGAATTCCCGCATGGTACTGTGCAGACTGCGGTGAGGTTATTGTTGCCAAGGATTCCCCCGAAAAGTGTACAAAGTGCGGTTCTGTAAATCTTTCTCAGGATCCTGATACGCTTGATACATGGTTCTCTTCTGCACTCTGGCCC
This sequence comes from Acutalibacteraceae bacterium, assembly GCA_045652065.1. Taxonomy (GTDB): domain Bacteria; phylum Bacillota; class Clostridia; order Oscillospirales; family Acutalibacteraceae; genus RUG806. The sequence continues at coordinate 18,976 of JAZRTO010000093.1, read as the reverse complement.
TTCTCAACTCTCGGCTGGCCCGAAAATACTGCTGATCTTCAGCATTATTTCCCCACAAATACTCTCGTTACGGGTTACGATATCATCTTCTTCTGGGTTGCAAGAATGATTTTCTCATCTTGTGAGCAGATGGGTAAGGCTCCCTTTGATACTGTTCTTATTCACGGCCTTGTGCGTGATGCTCAGGGAAGAAAGATGTCAAAATCTCTCGGTAACGGTATTGATCCTCTTGAAATTATTGATAAATACGGTGCAGATGCTCTGAGATTTACCCTTGCAACAGGTAACTCTCCCGGAAATGATATGCGTTTCTCCGATGAAAAGGTTGAAGCATCAAGAAACTTTGCAAATAAGCTCTGGAATGCTGCAAGATTTGTGCTTATGAATCTTGAAGGCGATGAGCCTGCTCCTTACCTCCCTGAAAAGCTTGCTCTTGAGGATAAGTGGGTGCTTACAAAGTTCAACACCGTTGTAAAGGAAGTTACCGATAACCTTGAAAAGTATGAGCTTGGTATTGCCGTACAGAAGCTTTATGATTTTATCTGGGACATTCTTTGCGACTGGTATATTGAAATCTGTAAAATCCGCCTTTCATCCGAGGATGTTGAACTCAAGAAGTCTGCAAGAGCAGTGCTTGTTTATGTTATGAGCAACACTCTCAAGCTTCTTCATCCCTTTATGCCCTTCATTACAGAAGAAATCTGGCAGACACTTCCTCACAGTGGTGAATCCATTATGGTTTCTCCCTGGCCCGTATATGATGAAAATTATGTTTTCCCGAAATCTGAAGAGGATATGGAAAGCATTATGACTGCAGTAAGAGCAGTAAGAAACCGCCGTGCAGAAATGAATGTTCCTCCCTCAAAGAAGGCAAGACTTGATATTGTTACAAAGGATGCCCAGCTTTTTGCCGACAGCGCGAAATATTTCCAGAGACTTGCTTCTGCTGCAAGCTTAGCTGTTTCTGATGATGAAAGCGTATTTAATCTTGACGGCAGTGTAAGCGTTGTTACAGATGTGGCAACAATTTATCTTCCCATGGCAGAGCTTGTTGACTTTGAGGCTGAAAGAAAGCGTCTTAACAAGGAGCTTGAAGAGGTAGAGAAGAAACTGTCTCAGATTAACGGTAAGCTCAATAATCAGGGCTTCCTCAGTAAGGCTCCCGCTAATGTTATTGAGGAGCAGAAGGCAAATCAGATTAAGCTTAATGAAAAAGCAGAGCTTCTTAAGGCAAGTATTGCTAAGCTCGGTTAACAGGTGACAGAATATGACATTTAGTGAAGCGGTAAATTATTATCATTCACTCCAGAAATTCGGGATAATGCCGGGACTTGAAAGAATCACACTTCTTTCGGAGAGGCTCGGCTCTCCCCACAAAAAATTGAAATTTATTCACGTTGCAGGTACTAACGGAAAGGGAAGTACCTGCACGGCTTTAGCTTCGGTGCTGCATGCTGCAGGATATAAAACGGGACTTTATACTTCTCCTTATGTTATAGATTTCCGTGAAAGAATTCAGCTTGATATGCAGATGATTTCCCCCGAAGAACTGATAAAATGTACGGGAAAAGTAAAAAAAGTCATAGAAGAGCTCTCAGAGGAAGGTGTTACAATCACTGAATTTGAGGCGGTAACTGCTGCGGCATTTCTTTACTATTATGAACAGGAATGTGATTTTATTGTTCTTGAAACGGGGCTTGGAGGCCGTTTTGATGCAACGAATATCATTGAAGAGCCTCTTTGCAGTATAATAACCTCCGTGTCCTTTGACCACGTTGGTGTGCTGGGTGACAGCCTCCCGAAAATTGCCTTTGAAAAGTGTGGGATAATAAAGAAAAACTGTCCGGTTATTACAGGTGCCGAACAGTCTGATGAGGTTCTTTCCGTCATAGAGAAAGTTTCGGGTGAATCAGACTCACAGCTTGTTCTGAGAGATTCAGGGAAGCTTTTTGAGGTTATTTCTGAGGGTATTACGGGTACTGTTGTAAGCAGTGCCGAGGGCAGCTTTGAAATACCGTTTTCAGGGAAGCATCAGCTTCACAATATGTCCCTTGTTACGGGTGCTGTTGAGGTGCTTCGTGAAAAAGGCTTTGAAATTAGCCGTGATGCGGTTAAGCAGGGTATTGAAAAGGCCCGGATCCCCGCAAGAACCGAGGTTATTGCGAGAAATCCTCTTGTAATTCTTGACGGCTCGCATAACGACGGGTCAACCGCTGCATTGGGATATCTGATAAAAAAGCACCTGAGCGGCAAGAAAATTCTTGCTGTTATGGGTATGATGGCGGATAAGGATTGCAGAAAATCTCTGGGTAATTTAGTACCCATGTTTTCACATGTAATTACTGTAGAGCCGTCAAATCCGAGAAGTATGAAATGTGATGAGTTATCTCAAATTGTAAGTGAATTCGGTGTGGAAAGTACACCATGTAAAGACCCTTGTGAGGGCGTAAGAGCAGCATTCTCCATTATAGGTGACTATGATGCTCTTATAGTGTGCGGTTCCCTGTATCTTGCAGGGGATGTGCGTGAAAAATTGATTGAAATCTGCGGTGAAAATACCGTATTGAAATAAAGGAGGTACCCACTTATGCCAATAAAGGTGGAAGCCGCCATAGTAACACAGAAAAAACCTTTGGCGGAATACAATACTGACAGTGTAAATGTCAACGGTAAGGTAATGCCCCGAGAGGTTATACAAAACGGATATAAGGGCTCGGGTGTGTTAAGCGGTAAGGTGTATTTTACCCTTGCTTCATCTGCTGTAGAGGGCTTTGCAGATGCATCGGTTGTTGCTTTTAATGAAAGAGCTGAGCTTTTTGCCCGTGCGAGAGACCCCATAAGTGTATTCAGCGGCTTTTTTGAGGATTGTCGCGGTGCGCTTTTCGGTATGAATCGCTCTGAAGATGAGCTTGTAAGTGCCGGATTTTATGCAAGCGGCAGAAGGGCTGTTCTTGCACATAACGGTGATACGAAGCTCTATTTGCACAGACTCGGTATCGTGACTCCCGTTACAGCTGATAAGGTAGAGGATACTACAGCAGATTTTTCTGCTGCAGTTTTTGGTGATGTCTGTGAGGGAGACATATTTATTCTTCTCAGTCCGGGTGCGGCACAGGTGCTGGGAGATAAAGAAATAGAGGATATTTTAAGAATTTCGGACGGTTCTGTGAAGCGTGCGATAAATTATATGCTCAAGGTTGCTCTTGCAGGTGACGGAGATAAGGCTGTAAGTGCTATTGTTGTAAAGGTGCTTGAAACAGGTCTTGATGAGGACATAATTCCGGAGTTTATTTACGATGAGACTGACGGGAATATTACTTCTGCGGCCGAGGATAATGATACTGCCGAAGCTGTACCGGATGCTGTTGAGGCTTCCGGGGAGTCGGGCTGTGATACAGACAGTGATACACTTAATGAAGCATCTGATGATGCTGCTGCAGAGACAACAGATGAAGTAACAGATGAAGCAGCAGAAGAAGATATTGCTGAAGAAAACATAGCAGAAGCAGCAGAAGATGTTGTTGAAATTGTCGAGGATGAAAATTCGGAAGCTGTCGCAGAGGATGAAGAGGCTACAGATGCAGCGTCAGATATTTCTGAAGCATTTTCCAAGAATGCTCTTGAGATGTTTGAGATGCCTGAGATTGTTGAAAATCCGGACAGCGAGACAGATTCTCAGGCTGAGGATGAATCCTCCGTGATTGTATTTGATGAATCTGTATTTTTCGAAGATGCAGCTGAAAAAACAGAAAATACAACAGAAAAAGAAAGCAGCATTTCTGAGAAAACAAAAAAGGGAAGCAAAAAATTAAAGACCTTTCTGTTGTTTGGACTCGGAATGTTGATTGCATTTGCTGCAGCTGCAATAGTTGTATTTTTTATCAAGCCGTCGTCTGCAGACAGTCCTGAGGAAATAACAGTTGAAGAAATAACTACAGCGGCAACAATACAGGAAACTACTGATGAGGAAGCTACTGATGAGGAAGCTACTGACGAGGAAGCTTCCGGAGAGGCAGCTTCTGAAGATGTATCAGAAGAAGAGGTATTTATTGTCGGATAAGACACTATATGAAAATCTGTGTATAATTTTTGAGGCAAATATGTAAGCCGGTTGTAAAAACACTCTTGCATTTATGCAAAAGGTGTGGTAAAATCTATACAGAACGATGATTCGGTTTATTTTTAATAAGAAAGGTGGATTTTTTGTGGACGGACTTTCATTAGACAGTATTATGGGTATGATCAGAGAATTTATGCCCACCATCTCATATTATCTGAATCTTGCATCCAAGCTGTTTGATATTTTCACTTCCTATCTCGGCTTCGGTGTCTTTAATCCTGGAACCGAAGTGCCCGAAGGCGGCAACGGAACAGAAGAAGAAATTGTTTAATTCAATATTGCAGTTTGTATCGGGGGTATGTCATCATACTCCCGGTATTTTTATTTATATTAAAAGAAAATAATAAAAATAAATATAAAAATTCTTGCTCTTTTTTGTAATATGTGCTATACTTAACTGAATTATTATGTAAAGCGGTGAACAGATGATTATTCTCGGAATTGACCCGGGTTATGCTATTGTGGGATTCGGAATAATTAAATATGAAGCGGGCAGACTTTCCGTCCTTGATTTCGGAGCAATTACAACTCCTGCAGGAATGGAATTTTCGGAAAGACTCAAGTGTATATATGAAGATCTCAGTTATCTTTTTGATAAGTATAAGCCTGATGCTATGGCTGTGGAAAAGTTATTTTTTAACACTAACAAAAAAACAGCAGTTGATGTTGCACAGGCAAGGGGAGTAATTCTTCTTGCAGCAAAAATGAACGGTGCAGACTGTTTTGAATATACACCTTTGCAGGTGAAACAGAGTGTTGTAGGCTACGGCAGAGCGGAAAAGAAGCAGGTACAGGAAATGACAAGACAGCTTCTGGGATTAAGTGCGGTTCCGAAGCCTGATGATACGGCGGATGCACTCGCAATGGCAATATGCCATGCACATTGCAGCGGTTCACACTATCTTCGCAGATAAGAGGAGAAAATTATGTTTTATAGCCTTACGGGTAAAATTGTATACAGCGACATCACTCGGGTTGCAATTGAATGCGGCGGTATTGCTTTTGATGTAACAACTTCCGTCAACACATTGAGAAAGCTCGGTAATATAGGCGATACAGCAACGGTTTATACCTACCTTGCAGTACGCGAGGACGGAGTTGAGCTTTTCGGTTTTTATGACAATGAAGAGCTTTCATATTTTAAGATGCTGATATCCGTTTCGGGAGTCGGTCCCAAGGCAGCGGTTTCAATACTTTCCGTGCTTACTCCCGATATGCTGGCACTCAGCATAACAGCAGGAGATGTAAAGAGCATAACAAAGGCTCAGGGTGTAGGTCCGAAAATTGCCCAGAGAATTGTGATTGAGCTTAAGGATAAGGTTTCAAAGCTTGTTCCCGCAAAGGTTAATGCCGAAAAGCTTTCACCCTTGGAAGTGGTGACTGCTGGCGGTAACACAGATGAAGCAGTAAGTGCACTTATGGCTCTCGGATATACCAACAGCGAAGCGGTTCGTGCGGTTTCTTCTCTTGACGGCACCCTTTCCGTAGAGGAGCTTATAAAGCAAGGCTTAAGAAATCTTTCAAGGAGATAAAAAAGAATGGCTATCAGTTCATTTGAAGACGATAACTTAAGGCTCACTTCTCCCGAATTCGGTATTGATGAAGGAGATTATGAAATAAATTTAAGACCGAAGTCACTTTCGGAGTATATCGGCCAGGATAAAGTTAAAGATAATCTTGATATATATATGCAGGCGGCTCTGAAAAGAAATGAGGCACTTGACCATGTGCTTCTTTACGGACCTCCGGGGCTTGGAAAAACAACTCTTGCAGGTATTATTGCAAATACCATGGGGTCGCAGATAAGAATAACCTCAGGTCCTGCAATAGAAAAACCGGGAGATCTTGCCGCGCTGCTTACTAATCTTAACGACGGCGACATATTATTTATAGACGAGATTCACAGGCTTTCAAGAAGCGTTGAAGAGGTTCTTTATCCTGCTATGGAGGATAAAGCGATTGATATAATTATAGGCAAAGGTCCTTCCGCAAGAAGCATCCGTATTGATCTGCAGAATTTTACCCTTGTTGCTGCAACTACAAGGGCCGGCAGTCTTTCAGCTCCTTTAAGAGACCGTTTCGGAGTTGTGCTTAGGCTTGAGCTTTATACTCCCGAGCAGCTTTCCGAAATTGTAACACGCTCAGCAAGAATCCTCGGGATTGATATTGAACCCGATGCGGCAATTGAAATTGCTTCCCGTTCAAGAGGAACTCCCAGAATTGCAAACCGTTTTCTTAAAAGAGTAAGAGACTTCGCTCAGGTTCTCGGCTCGGGCGCAATAACCCTTAAGGATGCTCAGACGGCTCTTCATAAAATGGAGATTGATGAGCTTGGCCTTGATAATATTGACAGACTTATTCTTACAACGATGATACACAATTACAATGGCGGTCCCGTGGGACTTGAAACGCTTTCCGCTGCTATCGGTGAGGAGGCTGTTACCATTGAAGATGTTTACGAGCCGTATCTTATGCAGGCAGGCTTTATTGCAAGAACACCCAGAGGAAGGGTAGTTACCAATGCCGCATATGTACATCTCGGTCTGCCTGTTCCGTCAGATAACTGATGAAGGGGTTTTTTAATGGGAAGATTATTCGGCACAGACGGTGCAAGAGGTATTGCAAATACAGAAATCAGCTGTGAGCTTGCAATGAAAATCGGCAGAGGGGCTGCTATGGTACTGTCTGAGGGCAAGGAAGGTAAAAGGCTCAGGGTTTTAATCGGAACTGATACAAGAAAATCTGCAGATATGCTTACAAGTGCAATTGCTGCAGGCTTCTGCTCAGTAGGCTGCGATGTTCTGCTTTCAGGTGTTGTTCCGACTCCTGCCGTTGCTTTTCTTGTGAAGGAATATTCCTGTGATGCAGGTGTGATGATTTCTGCTTCCCATAACACTTGCGAATATAACGGAATTAAAATTTTCCGAGGGAACGGCTATAAGCTTCCCGATGAAACAGAAGAAAAAATTGAGGCAATTATACTTGATGAAATAATACCTCCACCGCTTAAGGTGGGCGGAGATGTAGGCAGTATAACCCGGTGTGCAAATGCGTTAAAGGATTATATCAGCCATATAGAAAGCACTGCAGTTTCGCATTTTAACGGTATGAAAATTGCTGTTGACTGTGCAAACGGCTCAGCCTCGGAAACTGCCGAGGAGCTTTTTACACGACTTGGTGCAAAATGTACCGTAATAAGCTGTAAACCCGATGGTGTTAATATTAATGACCGCTGCGGCTCCACACACATTGAAGTGCTTCAGGATTTTGTAAATACAAACAATTTTGATATAGGCTTTGCCTTTGACGGAGATGCTGACAGACTTCTTTGTGTTGACAGTGAAGGAAATCTTGTTGACGGAGACAAGATAATTGCAATATGCGCAAAGTCCTTAAAGGAGCAGGGCAGACTCAATGCTAATACTGCGGTTGTTACCGTTATGAGCAATATGGGGCTTTTCCGGTTTCTTGAAAGAAACAAAATTAATTGTGAAAAAACGAAGGTCGGAGACAGATATGTGCTTGAGAAGATGCTGGATAACGGCTATAGCATAGGCGGAGAGCAGTCAGGACATATAATTTTTCTTGACTATGCAACTACGGGTGACGGACAGCTGACAGCGGTACAGCTTCTCAATGTGATAAAAACAACAGGCAAGTCACTTAAAGAGCTTGCCGATGAAATAGAAATATTCCCTCAGGTTATGAAAAATGTCAGGGTTTCCTCCCTCGGAAAGCTCCGTCTTAATGAGGACAGAGATGTGAAAATTGCCGTCAAGGAAGCCGAAAAAGAGCTTGGGGATGAGGGCAGAGTGCTTGTCCGTGCTTCGGGAACGGAGCCTCTTGTCCGCGTAATGCTTGAAGGAAAAAATGCAGAACAGATAGAACGCCTGGCAGAGCTTATTGCCGGGGTGGTAAAAGAAAGGCTGATTTGATGAGAGAGGCTAATAATTGGAAGGATTATGAACTTATTGACTGCTCGGACGGAGAACGTCTTGAAAGATGGGGAAAATACATTCTCATCCGTCCCGACCCTCAGGTTATCTGGTCTACTCCTAAGACCAATAAGCTGTGGTTCAATGCAGATGCAAGATATCTCCGCTCAAACACCGGCGGCGGCAGATGGGAGGTATACAAAAAGCTTCCCGATGTATGGACAATAAATTTCGGTGAGCTTAAGTTTAATATCAAGCCTATGGGCTTCAAGCATACGGGTATTTTCCCTGAGCAGGCGGTAAACTGGGAAAAAACAGCTGAAATTATAAAAAAGGCAAATCGTCCCGTTAAGGTACTGAATATGTTTGCTTACACGGGCGGTGCTACCGTAAGCGCTCTTGCAGCAGGTGCAGCTGTAGCTCACGTTGATGCATCAAAGGGAATGGTCTCATGGGCAAAGGAAAATGCCGCATCATCCTCGGTTGCGGACAGAAGTGTCAGATGGTTGGTTGACGACTGTAAGAAATTTGCTGAAAGAGAAATAAGACGGGGAAATAAGTATGACATAATTATTATGGACCCGCCCTCTTACGGCAGAGGCCCCGGAGGAGAAGTGTGGAAGCTTGAAAATGAGGTTTACGGACTTTGTGAGCTTTGTGCCGGGCTTTTAAGTGATGATGCACTTTTGTATATGATAAATTCGTATACCACGGGACTGTCCCCCTCTGTAATGAGTTATATTTTAGGCTCGGTTGTGCCGAAAAAGCTTAAAGGAAAGGTAAGCGCCGATGAAATAGGTCTTCCTGTTTCGGAAAGCGGTCTTGTTCTTCCTTGCGGTGCTACTGCTATATGGGAAAGAGATTAATTTGTTATGAGTGATAAACATTTTCTGGAATTTCAGAATGTATTTTATACATACGATGAAGAAGAAAACGACGGCTTTGCGGTAAAGGATATCAGCTTTAGTGTTGATAAGGGTGAGTATGTTGTTATTTTAGGTCATAACGGCTCAGGAAAATCTACCCTTGCCAAGCTTTCAAATTCAATTTTTATACCCTCAAAGGGAAAGGTTTTTGTTGACGGAATGGATACCTCCGACGAGAAAAACGAATTTAAGATAAGAGAAAAGGTCGGCGTGGTTTTTCAGAATCCCGACAATCAGATTGTTGCATCCATTGTGGAAGAGGATGTTGCTTTCGGTCCCGAGAATCTCGGCATTTCTCCGAAAATTATCAGAGAGCGTGTGGATAATGCCCTGAAGACTGTGGGAATGTACGATTACAGGCTTCACGAAACTCACCGTCTTTCGGGAGGTCAGAAGCAGCGTGTTGCGATTGCGGGTATGATAGCAATGCTTCCCGAGTGTATAGTTTTCGATGAGCCGACGGCAATGCTTGATCCTCAGGGCAGAAGGGAAGTTATTAATACCGCAAGAAAGCTCAATTCCGACGGTATGTCCATTGTGCTGATAACTCACTTTATGGAAGAAGCGGTTTTGGCCGATAAGGTTATTGTTGTAGATAACGGACAGATTCTTGCAATGGGCACTCCCCGTGAGATTTTCTCGCAGACTGAAATGCTTCTCAGATGCGGACTTGATGTTCCTGATACCGTTAAGCTTTCCATAATGCTCAAAGAACAAGGAGTGCCTCTCGAAGGACTTCCTCTGACGGAAGATGAGCTTGCGTCAGAATATCTTAAAATATTGAACTTATAAGAGGTCTTTAATGGTTATTCTTGAAGTAAAAAATGTTTCATACGGTTATTCGCACGGAACGCCGTTTGAAATCACAGCCCTTGATAATGTCAGTTTTACTGTTGACAAAGGTGAGCTCGTAGGAATTATCGGTCATACGGGCTCGGGCAAAAGCACCCTTATAAAAATGCTCAATTCTCTTCTCAAGCCCGAAAAGGGGCAGATTTTGCTGGACGGAAAAGATATCAATAAAGATAAAGCGTCCATCAAAGAGACAAGAAGCAAGGTGGGACTTTGTTTTCAGTATCCCGAATATCAGCTTTTTGAAGAAACCTGTGCAAAGGATATTGCATTTGGTCCTAAAAATATGGGACTGTCAAAGGCTGAGGTTGAAGAAAGAGTAATAAAGGCGGCTGAGTTTGTCGGATTCAGTAAAGAGCTGTTGAATAAATCTCCCTTTGATCTCTCGGGCGGTCAGAAAAGAAGATGTGCCATAGCGGGCGTTATGGCGATGTTTCCCGAGGTGCTTATTCTTGATGAGCCGGCAGCTGGACTTGATCCCAGAGGCAGAAACGAGCTTATGGCAATGATAGAAAATTACCGTAAGGCTACCGGTGCTACGGTTATCATTGTATCTCATTCAATGGATGATATGGCAAGAAATGCAGACAGGATACTTGTTATGAATAAGGGAACTCTGGCAATGAACGGAAAGGTTCAGGATATTTTCAGTCAGGCGGATAAACTTATAGAGATGGGACTTTCCGTTCCGGCATCCACTGCACTGGTGAATCGCCTTAATGCTTTATTGCCTGATTTGGATTCCGATGTATATACTGTTGAGGATGCCGCTGAGCTGCTTTCTTCATACTATAAAAGGAGGAAGGCTCAATGATTAAGGATATTACTCTCGGTCAGTTTTTTCCGGGGAATTCTTTTATTCACCGTCTTGACCCGAGGGCAAAGATAATAATTACTCTTGCTTTTATCGTTGCTCTCTTTCTTTGTAAGAATTTCTTTTCTTTAGGCTTACTTTTTGTCAGTGCATTTGTTGCTATTGCTCTTTCAAAAATATCCTTCAGGGTAATTCTTAAAGGGCTTAAGATGATTGTGGTTCTTGTTGTATTTACAGGAATTTTACAGATAGCCTATAATGATGAAGGTACTGTTTTATGGAAGCCCTTTGCTCAGCTTGATTTTCAGATAACCTCGGGCGGTGTTTTCAGTGCAGTTTTCATAATTGTAAGAATTGTGGCGCTCATTCTTTTCAGCTCTCTGCTTACATATACAACATCTCCGACAGCTCTTTCCGATGCTATAGAAAGACTGCTGTCACCTCTCAAGCTCTTTAAGGTGAATGTAAATTCACTTTCAATGATGATGACTATAGCACTTCGTTTTATTCCTACACTTATAGAGGAAATTGATATTATTATGAGTGCGCAGAAGGCAAGAGGTGCTGACCTTGAAACGGGAACACTTACCCAGCGTGCAAAGGCGCTTGTCCCCGTGTTTATTCCTCTTATAGTAAGCTCCTTCAGAAGAGCATATGAGCTTGCTTTTGCAATGGAATGCCGTTGCTATACGGGCGATAACAAGCGTACAAGAATGAAGGAAATGAAGCTTGGCGTCAGAGACTATATTGCATTTGCAGTCCTTCTTATTCTTGCAGCTGCAGTGATTTATACAAGCTTTTTCAATACCTCCGCTTTGTTTATTTTTCAGAAGGTGATATAATGAATTATCTTCTGACTCTTAAGTATAACGGCAGCCGCTATCACGGCTGGCAAAGACAGGAAAATGCACTTACGGTGCAGGAATGTGTTGAAACGGCAATAGAGAAGCTTTTCCATGAAAAAGTCAGTGTAACTGGGTGCAGTCGTACTGATACCGGAGTTCATGCCAACTGTTTCAAGTGTAATTTCCGTGCAGAAAAGGAAATTGCCTTTGACAAGGTCGTAACGGGAATGAATTATTATCTTCCCGAGGATATTGCGGTAACGGATGCCCGACAGGTAAATGATGATTTCAATGCCCGTTTTGACTGTAAGGGCAAGGAATATGTTTATAAAATTTATAACGGCAGAGTAAGGGATCCTTTTTCGGAAAAGCTCGCTTTCTTCCACAAATATCCCCTTGATGCCGCACTTATGAATGAACAGGCTAAGGACTTTATCGGTACTTATGATTTTGCTTCATTCTGTGCTGCAGGCGCCACCGTCAAAACTACCGTCAGAACAGTTTTTGATTCAGGTGTTGAGCGTGACGGAGATTATGTTATTTTCAGAGTTACCGGAGACGGCTTTCTCTACAATATGGTTCGTATTATGGTGGGAACACTTATTTATATTTCGGAAGGGAAAATAGAAAAAGGTACAATTCCTCATATAATTGAATCAAAAAACAGACTTCTTGCAGGGAAGACCGCTTCCCCTGAAGGACTTTATCTTAACAAGGTGTTTTATTGATCTTTGAATGATTGATACTGCAAATTGAAGGATGTGAAAATGTGAACGCAAATGAAGATAAAATATATAAAAGACAAAAGGAAGGCTCAAAAAAGCTTACTCCATCGGCAGTAATAGGTCTTTGTGCATTATTGCTTATTGCCATTATGGTAATAAGTGCTGCTGTGTCAACCATTTCCGGTGTGTCGGTTGCCGAAATGAGTAACCCTTCAGAAAAGGGCGGTGTCATTTACGATGTTCTTCCCGATAGTATTACGGATATTGAGAGTTATTCTTCCGGTCTCGTAATGCTTACAGATACTGCACTGGTTTATCTCGATTCGGACGGGAAAAATCTTTCCTCAAATTCTCATCAGTATTCACAGCCGGTTATGGTCAAAGGCGGATCGTCCGTGCTTCTATATGACAAGGGCGGTGATTCCTTCAGAATTGAGAAGAACACAAATGTTTACAATACATATACAGTATCAAATTCCATTACTGTTGCAACTATAGATAAAAGCGGCAACTATGCCTATGTTCTCAATGAAGACGGTGGCTTTCAGTCGCATCTTTATGTGTATTCCTACAAGGGCAAGAAGCTTTTTGAGTGGGGCAGCTCAAAGGATTATTGTATAGGGGCAGCTCTTTCCGATAACGGAAAGAATATCGCAGTTTCAATGCTCGGTGTAAAAAACGGCGAATACGTTTCAAAGGTCATTTTGTTTAATTTCAAGGATAATGAAGCTGCATACACAGTTGAATTTCCTGACTCAACTGTGTTCAGACTGGAATTTCTTTCGGGAAAAAATGTAGCAGCATTTACGGATAACGGTATTTATGTGATTGACAAAAACGGAGAATATGAGAAAAAAGCTGATTATTCCCCCACTGAGATAATGCATTCATCAGTTGCCGATAAAGGCTTTTCCGCTCTGGCGACAGCATCTCACGGAAACACAAAGGATTCTGTGTTGAATGTATTTGACAAGCGGATGGACAGCTGCTTTCTTGTGGACTACAGCTCTGAGATTCTTGGTGTGCGCGCCTCAGATAAATTTACTGCTGTAATTCTCGGCGACAGAATAGAGATCTTTGATAAAAACGGTGAAAAAACCGGAAATATTGATGTTGACGAAAAGTGTATCGATGCTGCTTTTTCAGGCAGAATCCTTTTCGTTTTCACAATAAGCGGTATTTACAGCTTTGATACTTACGGAGAGTATGAGCTGACCTTAGTAAAAGAGGAAGAGGAAAACGGCGAATTTTTCACTGAAGAAGAAACCGGGACTGATAACATTGCCGCTGAATTAACAACAAAAGCAGAGGCTGAATCAGACACGGATGTGACAACACAAGAGGAAGAAACGGAAGTAGCAGAAGTTACCTCAGAAACGGAAGCTGCAACAGAAAAGTCTTCGGAAGAAACCACTTCGGTTATTACATTCGGTTAAAAAGGAAGGTATAGACTATGAATATTGTTGATATTATACTGATTGCAGTTATTGCTCTTGTTGCAATAGTGAGTGCAAAAAGAGGTTTTATTCTGACGCTTCTTAATATTGCATCCTATGCGATAGCAGGTGTTGCTGCAAAATTATTCTCATTACCGGTAGCTGATTATGTTTACGATAATTACTTCAAAGTAAAGATAATTCAGAAGCTCTATGAGATTATGCCTTCGGGAAGTGTTGAGGGTGAAATTAATACTGTTGTAGACAGCACGCTTGAAACCCTTCCTGGATATATGCAGGCGCTTATTGAGCAGTATGGCGTTGCTGAATTGACTGAAGCAATGGAGCAGTCGGGAGTTAACGCTCTTACTGTTGAGATGATTGAGCAGACCTATCTTGCTCCTGCCGTGACTGATATTCTTTCTATGGTGGCAATAGTGCTTATATTTGTACTTTTCGGATTTTTACTCCGGATTGTATTTTCTCTGGTAAGCCGTATCTTTACAAGGAAAAAGCATAAGTTTATAAGAGGTACAAATATGCTGCTCGGTGCTGCATTTGGTGCAGTCAAGGGAACAGTAATAGCTGCTGTTATTGCTGCTATACTTAATATCGGTGCTCCTGCTGTTAATAATCCCCAATTGACTGATTTGGTAAATACTTCTGCCGTATGTAATACGGTAGCTGAAATATTAAAGTAAAGAGGTAAATTAAAATGGCTAAAAAAACTGCATATCTTTTTGAAAATATCTGGACAATACCGAACATAATATCTTTTATAAGAATACTTCTTATTCCTGTATTTGGGGTTCTTTTTTACAAGGGTGAGCTTCTCTGGGCACTTCTTATTCTTGCATTCTCAGGCTTTACGGATTTCATTGACGGCAAGCTTGCAAGAAAGCTTAATCAGATAAGTGAACTCGGTAAAATGCTTGATCCCATTGCCGATAAGCTTACTCAGGCAACTATTGCTATCGTTTATTTCTTTACATTCAGAAACGCAGAGAATGAAACTCTTAACCTTTTTGCCTGGGTATTCCTTCTCTTTATCCTCAAAGAGCTTGTAATGATTGTTGGCGGTGCAATAATGATTGCTGTTGGTATCCGTCCCGGTGCTGCTGAAATTTACGGCAAAGCAGCAACCCTTGTTTTCTATGTTGTAATGGTAGTTCTTATGGCATTTGGTCCCGAGGTCGGTGCTTTAAGAGCAGAGGAGGGTGCAATAGTACAGCTTTTCACTCTTCCTGATACGGTTATGATGGTGCTTGTTGTTATTTCGCTTATAATGACTATAATAGCCTTTTTAAGCTATATGCCCGGTGTTTACAGTCAGGTTAAGGAACGCTTCGGCAAAGATGCGAAAATCACAAAATAAAATCGTGAATTTATCTCCTTCGGAAAGGAAAAAACTATGAATATGAAATTATGCTCAAAATGCGGAAAACGTCCTGCGGTGCTTTTTATCTCCAAAATAGAAGGGGAGAAGACCACCCAGGAGGGGCTTTGCATTAAATGTGCAATGGATATGAATATCGGTCCTGTTAAGGATATGATGTCCAAAATGGGTATTACCGATGAGGATCTTGAGGCTCTCAATGAACAGTTCAGCGAAATGGAAGCAGACGGTGTTTTTGAAAACGGCGGAGCGCCCACATTCCCGTTCCTTCAGGGCCTTTTCGGCGGTGCGCCCTCGGCTTCCTCAAAGGATGACGATGTGGATTTGCCTGCTGAGCTTGTTGAGGATGAAAAATCCGAAAAAGGCAAAGGGGCAAAAAAGCCTAAGGGAAAAAAGGCTGAACGCAAATTCCTCGGTCTTTACTGTACAGACCTTACCAAGAAGGCAAAAGAGGGTAAAATTGACCGTATTATAGGAAGATCTGATGAAATAGCACGTGTAACTCAGATTCTCTGCAGAAGGACAAAGAACAATCCCTGCCTTATAGGTGAGCCCGGTGTAGGTAAAACCGCAATTGCTGAAGGACTAGCTCTTGCTATCAGTGAGGGCAGAGTACCCGCAAAGCTCAGCCGTAAGGAAATTCATCTTCTTGATCTTACTGCTCTTGTTGCAGGAACACAGTTCAGAGGACAGTTTGAAAGCAGAATAAAGGGACTTGTTGATGAGGTAAAGGCTCAGGGGAATATAATTCTCTTTATAGATGAGGTTCATAATCTTGTCGGTACAGGTGATGCCGAGGGCTCAATGAATGCAGCAAATATTCTGAAGCCTGCTCTTTCAAGAGGTGAAATTCAGGTAATAGGTGCTACCACCTTCAATGAATACAGAAAGCATATTGAAAAGGACGCTGCTCTTGAAAGACGATTCCAGCCTGTAAAGGTTGAAGAGCCTTCCATTGAAAATGCTTATGAAATGCTTCTGGGTATAAAGGAATATTACGAGAATTTCCACAGGGTACGTATTTCGGATAACTTGATCTATAAGGCTGTTACTCTTTCGGAGAGATATATAAACGATCGTTTTCTGCCTGATAAGGCTATTGACCTTCTTGACGAAGCATGTACCTGTGCTAATCTCAGAAACAAGGCTATAAGCGATTTTGAAGAAACAGAGCTGCGCCTTGCAGAGCTTCGTGCAGAGGAAGCTGAGCTTATGGCAGAAACGGAAAATCCCGATTATGAAGCATTGGCGAGAGTAAGGGCTGAAATAATGCAGTCCGAGAGCCGCTTTGAGGAGCTTCGTGTAAAGGCAGAGGATAACTTTGTTACAGAGGATGACCTTGCAAAGGTTATAAGCCTTTCAACGGGTATTCCTGTGAATAAAATTATTGATACTGATATGAAGAAGCTTTCGGGTATGGAAGATAATCTTAAAGCAAGAATTATCGGTCAGGACGAGGCTGTTGAAGCAGTAGCGGCTGCTATAAGAAGAAGCAGAGTAAGACTTTCTCCCGTAAAACGTCCTGCATCCTTTATTTTTGTGGGTCCCACGGGTGTTGGTAAGACAGAGCTTGTAAAACAGCTTGCAAATGAGCTTTTTGATACCCCCGAAACACTTATCCGTCTTGATATGTCAGAGTTTATGGAAAAGCACTCTGTGTCCCGTCTTATAGGCTCGCCTCCGGGATATGTAGGCTATGATGAGGCAGGACAGCTGACGGAAAAGGTAAGAAGAAAGCCTTACAGCGTAATTCTCTTTGATGAAATCGAAAAGGCTCATCCCGATGTTATGAACATTCTTCTTCAGATTCTTGATGAGGGAAAGACCAATGATGCTCAGGGCAGAACCGTAAGCTTTGAAAATGCGGTTATCATAATGACATCAAATGCAGGAAGCGAAAACAGAGAAAATCTTCTGGGCTTCGGTCAGGATAAGGGAACAGCTGCAAAGGACAAGGCAATGAAGGCATTAAGACAGTTCCTTCGTCCCGAGTTCTTAGGCAGAGTTGATGAAATTATAGTTTTCAATCAGCTTACAAAGGAAGATTATGAAAATATTGCAAAGCTTCTTATTGATGAATTTATTCCTTCACTTCGCGATAAGGGAATAAAGCTTATTGTAGACGAGGATGTGCCTGCAGTTGTTGCCAATGATGCTGACGGCGGAGTAAGAGGCGCAAGAGACATAAGGCATACCATAAGAAAAGCTATTGAAGATCCAATAGCTAACATTCTGGTTGCAGGATATGATAAGATTATTAATGAAATAAGAGTGTCTGTACACGAAGGGAAAATAGTTGTTTCTCATAGCTAAAATTTTTCAAAAAAGTATTGACAATGCGGAGATTTAGTGATATACTAATCTCCGTTATGCGGGTGTAGTTCAGCGGTAGAATCCCAGCCTTCCAAGCTGGTCGTGTGGGTTCGACTCCCATCACCCGCTCCAAAAATTCCGAATGCTTAGTGCATTCGAAATTTTTACTTTTTATCTCTTCACTTTTCACTCTTCACTGAAATTATCCCATTCAGAATTTTTGTGAAGTAATAGATAAAAGGTTGTATTGAATAAGTGAAAATTAAACAAGTGTGGTGAATAACTTGATTGATATATCTCTTTTTATAGATACATTCAGTAAAGCATTGGATAAAAATTTCGGAGAGCGGGTATGGTTTTTCGGTTTACAGGGAAGCTATGCCAGAGAAGAAGCAACCGAAAACAGCGATATAGATATAGTTGTAATTCTTGATAAGTTATTGCTCGCTGATATTGAATGCTATAATGAAATGCTTGATGCCTTGTCCCACAGAGAGCTTATATGCGGATTTCTTTCGGGAAAAACAGAAATTCTCAACTGGGAGCCGTCTGATCTTTTTCATTTTTATTATGATACAAAGCCCGTAAGGGGAAGTCTTGATGAATTGCTTCCGCTTCTTGATGGCGTTGCTGTTGAAAGAGCAATAAAAACGGGAGCATGTAACATTTATCACGGCTGTGTACATAATATGCTCTATGAAAAGAGCGAAGAAATTCTACAGAGCCTTTATAAGGCGGCTTCATTTGTTGTACAGGCTGTTGTGTTCAGAGAAAGTAGCACATATATTAACCGTCAGAAGGATTTAATGAAGGTTGTTAATTCAAATGATCGTAAGATTATAGAAACATATATTGCTCTTAAAAACGGAGAAAGGGCAGACTTCAGTGATATGTCTGATTTTCTCTTTACCTGGGCAGGGAAGCTGATTGAGGGTTGAATATGAGCAATCTTACTTTTACTATGCTTGAAAGCACCGGGGACAAAGAGCTTGAAATTATAAAAGAAAACTACGATAAACCTTCCGTTGAACGCTTTGTTGAAATAAATAAGGAAAAATTCTGGACTTATGTGACAGAAACAGGAAATGTTTATTTTTATAAGATTTATAAAGACGCTATATTGGTCGGCACTGCTCAGTGTGAATTATATGACGGAATTTTATATCTTGCTCTTGTGGTTTTTCCCGAATATCAGAATAAGGGAATTGGTTCGGATATAGTAAAATATATAATTGACGGCAAAACGGGACTTTATTTCAATAAGGTTCAGGTGTCAATAGATAAGAAAAATACCGCTTCAATGAGGCTTTTTCAAAAAGCAGGTTTTTCCCGTATGGGCTCTGACGGTGGACTTGTAGATTTTCAGTATAATATGTAATTATTTTATTAAAATATTTATAAATATATATTGACAAATCGACTTGTTTCTATTATAATACCTTATGCATTCGGAAGCAGGGTGTTTCCGATACATAATATGCGCTTCTAGCTCAGCTGGATAGAGCAACTGCCTTCTAAGCAGTAGGCCAGGGGTTCGAGTCCCTTGAAGCGCGCCATAAAAAAGCATCTCGATAGAGGTGCTTTTTTGTTTTTCTGTAGAAAAACAGCTTCAAG
>JAZRTO010000092.1:0-2041 GCA_045652065.1 Acutalibacteraceae bacterium | reverse complement strand
CGAAGGCGTACAAAAGGTACGTCGAGAGGCGAGGTTTGTTCGTAGCATAAAACATAATATTTTCAATAATTCCCGTTTTTTCGGATTTGTTTAGGGGTTCCTACAAGTATCAGACTTGCTCGACCCCCTTGATTCATCTTGTTTTATGCGATCTTCGCTTTTTTTACATCCCCTTATTTTTCTACATATATTGACATTATTATATATAATGTGTACAATAGAGTTTACAAAGATTAATGAAAATATTGATAGAGGCGCGCAAAACATAAGTAGTGCGGTGGAGTCAAGGCAGGACTGTGAAGCTGTGTGAAAGGGAATTGCGCCGAGAAAAGGTGAACGGCCAAAACACTTTTTCGGAAAACGGGAGAATATTTCGTTTTCTGTCACGTTTGTGGAGAGCTATCTGACTTTTTTCGGTTACGACTGTTTTTCACAGCCGTAGCCGTATTTTTTTTCTGTCTTATTTTCATAAAAAGAAAGGATGTTATTATGAAAACCCGCAAAAAACTGCTCTGTATGTTAGTTGCACTTATGTTTTCCTGCTTTATGCTGATGTCTGCAGGGGCTATGGCAGTTGACACAGAAACTGCTTCCGCAGAGGATGCTACGCTTTCAGTTGAAGAAAAAGAATCACTTTCCGATGCTGTTGACGAGGGTGAGCCTGTTCTTACAATCGGTGCAACAGGTGAAACCTCTTTCTCCGTTGATATTGACGGCGAGGTTACTGATTATGACCTTACAGACGGTGACTCCGCTGCTGCTTATGTTGATTCATATGCAGATAATCTTACAAATGACCCCGGCTTCAAGGAGCATATTGAAACAGCACTTACTAAGGTTCGTGAGAGCATCGGCTCCTATGCTACATGGGCTGCTCTTCTTGCTCCCATAATCGCTATTGTTCTGGCGCTCATTACCAAGGAGGTTTATTCCTCACTTATTATCGGTATTGTTGTGGGCGGATTCATTTATGCAGGCGGTAACTTCGAAACTGCTATCAATCATGTTCTTTTTGACGGCTTTGTAGCAAGCCTTTCTGACAGCTACAATATGGGTATTCTTATCTTCCTTGTTCTTCTCGGCGCTCTTGTGGCAATGATGAATAAGGCAGGCGGATCTGCTGCATTCGGCAGATGGGCAACAGCTCACATCAAATCACGCGTCGGTACACAGCTTGCAACAATACTTCTCGGCTGTCTTATCTTTATTGATGACTATTTTAACTGCCTTACAGTAGGCTCAGTTATGCGTCCTGTTGCAGATCAGCAGAAGATTTCCCGAGCAAAGCTTTCCTACATAATTGATGCTACTGCAGCTCCTGTTTGTATTATTGCTCCTATTTCATCCTGGGCAGCAGCAGTTGCAGGCTTTGCAAGAGGTGCAGGTGCTGACAGCGGTATGAGCCTTTTCATTCAGGCAATTCCCTATAACTTCTATGCTATCTTCACAATCGTTATGATGATAGTAATTGCGGTTTCAAGATTCGATTACGGTCCTATGAAGCTTCACGAGAGAAATGCTATTGAAAAGGGCGACCTCTTCACAAGCGGCACAAAGGTTGAAAGCAGTGATGTTGAAGCTAACCCCAAGGGTAAGGTTATCGACCTTGTTCTTCCCGTTGTAGTTCTCATTATCTGCTGTGTATTCGGTATGATTTACTCAGGCGGCTTCTTTGAGGGAACAGGCTTTGTTGAAGCATTCTCAAATTCCGATGCTTCCGTAGGTCTTGTTATCGGCTCTGCAATTGCAATAGTATTCACAATTGCTTACCTTCTTATCAGACGTGTTATTTCCTTCAAGGATGCTATGGCTTCTCTTCCCGAGGGCTTCAAGGCAATGGTTCCCGCTATTCTTATTCTTACCTGTGCTTGGACTCTTAAAGCAATGACAGACAGCCTTGGCGCTAAGATTTTCATTTCTCAGCTTGTTGAAGGCAGTGCAGGTGCACTCCAGGCATTCCTTCCCGCTATCATCTTTGTTATTGCTGTTGGTCTTTCATTCGCAACAGGAACATCCTGGGGTACCTTCGGTATTCTTATCC
>JAZRTO010000091.1:0-18839 GCA_045652065.1 Acutalibacteraceae bacterium | reverse complement strand
AGTAAGCAAAAAATAAACAGCCGCACGAGAGCGGCTGCTTGAAATAGTAATGCGATGTCAAACCTCTGTGCCGACTTTTAGTCGGCGAGCCAGCAGGCGGGCCTTATAGGGCCTGTGCAAACCACCAGTTCAACTGGTGGTTATGATTTGATAAGATATGAGGTATCTGTAAAAGCAGATACCTCGTTTTTGTTTTATTTGTTATTCTTGATTTCATCAATTAGGTAGGGGATAGCTTCTTCAAAGTTAACTCCGTACCAGTTGTGATTTTCATCCTTCATGGTTGCTTTAATTGATTCAACCGTGTAATTTACGGCGGTTTTCAAGGCTCCCTCAAGAGAAAGTCCTCGCATTAAAGCACCAACACAGGCGCTTGAAAAAACATCTCCCGTACCGTGGAAGCTTTCGTCGACCTTTTCTGTGTAATAGCTTGTAAACTCATCCTTTTCCTTGTTGTATGCCATAACACCAAGCTTTCCCTCTTCAAAGGAAACACCTGTAAGAACTGCATTTTTACAGCCAAGGTCTGCTAATTTTTTCAGAATATTTTTGATGTATTCTTCATTGTAGCCGTTTTCGATGTATTCCTCGTGAAGCATAAAGCAGGCTTCCGTAAGATTAGGAACAATCACATCTGCCTTGGAGCAGAGCTTTGCCATGGAATCTGCAAATTCCTGTGTAAAGCCGGGATATAATACACCGTGATCCCCCATAACGGGATCAATGAAAATTATGTTATCCTCGGTTTTGAAATCATCAAAGAACTTATTCATAAGCTCTAACTGTCTGAAGGAGCCGAGATAACCGGTGTAAATTGCATCAAAGCTGATATTTTCCTTTTTCCAGTGCTTTGAAACGGGATCAATTTCGTCAGTCAGGTCACAGAAGGTAAAGCCCTTGAAGGCAGTATGTGCTGAAAGCACGGCGGTTGGGATAACCGCAGCCTCAACTCCGCAGGCTGAAATTACGGGAAGCGCTACCGTAAGTGAGCATTTTCCCACACAGGAAATATCCTGAACTGTTACGACTCTTTTCATTTATTTTCTTCCTTTATTGTTTTTCGTCCTCTTCAATTTCGTCTGCTGTGTTATCTTCCACATCCAGTACCTCGTTGAGGAAGTGAATGCACTTATTCATGCACCTTTTTGCAGTTTTGAAGCCCATATTGAGATGATAGCAATGGTTGTTGAGAAGTCCGTCAACAACAAATTTTTTATGCTTTATACCCATTTCGGTAAGCTTATCTGCCATAGGCTTACCCTGGTCAATACAAAGAATATCCTCCTCTGCCCAGGTGATGAAAACGGGACACCATTTTTCGTTAACAAAGTTTATGGGAGATATAAAATCTATGTGCTCGTAGTCATCCTTGTTTGAGTAGTCCTTTTTTATGCTGATGCCCAGCACCATGCTCATTGTTTTTGATACAAGACCCATAACGTTTGGGGTGGTTACAAGCTTATCTATATCAAAAAGACCACACATAAGAGCAACTGCGGCAGGCTTATACTTTAATTTCGGGAGCTTGAATCTTTCACGAAGCTCGTCATTGTTTGCAAAAGCACAAAGCATTGCGGAGAAATATGCACCCGATGAGTCACCGGATACAACTATTCTTTCAGTGTCAATGTTGCAGTATTTACTTAAATGCTCAATATAATTGAAGGCTCTTACTATGTCGGCAAAATTTTCTTCAAGCTCTACCTCGGGAGGCATACGGTAGTCAATATTGAAGACAAAATAACCGTGATGGGCGTAAAACTCGGAATTTGTAATTCTGTAGTCCTTGTCACCCTTTATGAAGCCGCCGCCGTGAACATAAAGAAGCACGGGGTGTTTTTTTCCGTCATCAAAAATATCCCGTCTGAAATATAAATCGGCAACATTATATTCTTCGGAAGCCGTGTGATATAAAATATTCTGCACTCTTATAATGCGAGGATATCTTACTGCATTCTGGGGCTTTTCCGCCAATACGTCAATTGCTTTGAAAACAAGCTCTGCTCTGTTCATAACATTCACCTTTCCGACAAAATATTCAATTATATAATACTATCTGCAAAAAAGAAAATCAAGAATACAGAGTGAATAATGTGTATAAAATTATGCATAAAAATATGTATATTCATATGAATATGCAAAAAAATGTTGTATATTTATTTTGCGTGTGTTATATTATAATAGTTAAAATGTATGTATGCGGAGGTTTATTATGACAAGAAGTGAAGCCAGAGAACAGGCATTTATACTTGTTTTTGAAAAAATATTCAACCCCGAGCTTTCGGTTGATGAAATGAAGGCTTTTGCGCAGGAGAGTGAGCTTTTCTCGCTCGATAAGTTTGCGGAAAAGCTTGCAGTCAGCGTATTTGATAACTGCGAAGCAATTGACGAAACAATAAAATCATATCTCAAGGGCTGGACTATTGCAAGAATCCCCAAGGTTGCCCTTGCTCTTTTAAGACTTGCCGTTGCGGAAATTATGTATTTTGAAAATGTTCCCGATAAGGTAAGTGCAAATGAAGCAGTTGAGCTTGCAAAGAAATATGCAGGTGAAAAGGATGTTCCCTTTATCAACGGTGTTCTCGGTTCCGTTATCAGAGGTAAATTGAACTGATGCTCTGCCTCGGAATCGATACAAGTAATTATACAACCTCTGCCGCATTGTATGACAGCGCGACAGGTAAGCTTATTCAGTCAAGACGCCTTCTTACCGTTAAGGAAGGGGAGCTGGGGCTGAGACAGAGCGATGCTGTTTTCCAGCATACAATTAATCTTCCCGATATGATTGATGAAGTTACAAAGGGGCTTACGGAAAGAATTGATTCCGTTGCGGTGTCTGTTTCTCCCCGTGATGAGGAAGGCTCCTATATGCCCTGCTTTATGGCAGGCAAGGGCGCTGCACGTATGATTGCCGATGTTACGGGCGCCGGGCTTCGGTTTTTCTCTCACCAGGCAGGGCACATTGCAGCGGCATTGTATTCCGCAGGTGCAATGGAGCTTATTGACCGTGAGTTCATTGCCTTTCACGTGTCGGGCGGTACTACGGAAGCTGTGAGGGTGAGTCCCGATAAAGATAAAATCTTTTCGGTACAGATGATAGCATCATCTCTTGACCTTAAGGCAGGACAGGCTATTGACAGAACGGGAAATCTTTTAGGACTTCCGTTTCCTTCAGGTATGATGCTTGATAAGTTAAGCCTCGAAAGTGACAGAGTGTATAAAATAAAGCCGTTTATGAAGGACGGAAACTGTTCTCTTTCGGGACTTCAGAACAAATGTGAAAAAATGAAGCGTGACGGCGAAAAGGATGCGGATATTGCAAAATTCTGCATTGACTATATTTCGCAGGTGCTTTACGAAATGACAAAAATAATAACGGACAAATATCCGGGGCTTCCTCTTGTGTATTCAGGCGGTGTTATGTCAAACACCCTTATAAGAAAGCGCTTTACAGAGGAATTCGGTGCATTGTTTGCCGCGCCCGGTTTTTCCTCCGACAATGCCGCAGGACTCTCGGTTCTTGCATCTTTATAAAAATTATGATGAATGTACCTGTTTTTTCGGTTTCACAGATAAACCGATATGTGAAATCTCTTTTTGATTCGGATATGGGGCTTCAGTCTGTTTTTGTGTCAGGTGAGATTTCCAATTTATCAAACCACTATAAGTCGGGGCATATTTATTTTTCCCTTAAGGACGAAAATGCTTCAATAAAGGCTGTAATGTTCAGCCGACAGGCAGCAAGGCTTCGCTTTATGCCCGAAAACGGAATGAAGGTAATTGTAAACGGCAGAATTACCGCTTTTGAACGGGACGGTGTATATCAGATTTATGCAGAGGATATGGTACCCGACGGAGCAGGCTCCCTTGCCGTAGCCTTCGAGCAGCTGAAAAAGAAGTTGGCTTCCCAGGGACTTTTTGATGAAAGCCATAAGAAGAAAATACCTTCGTTTCCCGGAAAGGTCGGAGTCATTACGTCTCCCACAGGCGCTGCGGTGCAGGATATCTTTAATGTGCTGGGAAGACGTTTCCCTCTTGCCGATATTATTTTCAAGGGTGTTTCCGTGCAGGGTGCATCGGCTCCCGCTGAGATGATAGCCGCAATTGAAGAGTTTTCCCGTAAAAACTGTGCCGATGTAATTATAATCGGCAGAGGCGGCGGAAGTGCAGAGGATCTATGGTGCTTCAATGATGAGCTTCTTGCCCGTGCGATATATGAATGTCCCATTCCCGTAATTTCTGCAGTAGGACACGAAACGGATTTTACAATATGCGATTTTGTAAGCGATATGAGAGCCCCCACCCCATCGGCTGCAGCAGAACTTGCAGTGCCCGATATTTCTAATCTTATGATGAATACCGCTTCTCTTACAGACAGGCTTTATTCGGGAATCAATAATATAATTTCCGCGGAAAAAAGACGGCTTTCCCTTATTCTTGAAGCAAGAAATTTCAGTGAACCAGGGAAGTTTTTCCGTTCGGAATATGAAAATATAAATAAATTTTCTCTGAGATTGAAATCAGCGGCAGAGAGAATTCTTTACAAAGAAAAAAACAATTTTGAAAAAACATTTTCCTCCCTTGAGAGTCTTAATCCCTTAAGCGTGCTTTTAAGAGGCTATTCTCTTGTAAGCCTTGGCGGAAAAATAGTTGAAAGTGTTGATAAAATAGAAAAAGACGACCGTCTTCAGGTGTTTATGTCAGATGGCACCGTGGAATGTCAGGTGCTCCGGACCGAAAGGAAAAGAAAAAAATGAGTAAACGCACATATGAAACTGCAATAAAGAGACTGCAGGAAATTGTAAAGCTTCTTGAAAACGGAGGACTTCCTCTTGATGAGTCCGTAAAGCTGTTTGAAGAAGGAGCAAAGCTTGCCAGATTCTGTAACGACGAGCTTAAAAATGCAGAACAGAGAATAATTTCCCTTGATGCTGTAAATGAGGAATGATTATGAGTAATATAGATATGTATATTGAAATGATAGAAGAAGCAGTAAAAAATTCTTTGCCCGCGCTTTCCGAGGAAACAAAGCATATAAACGAAATGCTTATGTATTCCCTTGAAAGCGGAGGTAAGAGAGTCCGTCCGCTTCTTTGTCTTGAATTCTGTGCTGCGGCAGGTGGCAACCCCGAAAAGGCTCTCAAATTTGCCCTTGCTGTAGAGTTTATCCATACCTATTCACTTATTCATGATGATCTTCCCTGTATGGATAATGATGATATGAGAAGGGGCAAGCCCTCGTCACACATAAAATTCGGTGAAGCAAATGCGCTTCTTGCAGGTGATGCGCTTCTTACTCACGCATTTTACCTTCTTTACGATGCCGCAGCTTCAGGTGAAGTGTCTGCCGAGCAGTGTGTAAGGGCGGTAAGAGAGCTTTCTACTCTCAGCGGAATGAAGGGTATGATTGGCGGTCAGTATATAGATCTTAAGTATGAAAATACTCCTGCAAATCTTCCCGTGCTTGTCGAAATGGATACCCTTAAAACAGCGGCTCTTATTGAGTGTGCCTGTGCTCTGGGACTTATTGCGGCAGGTGCCGATGACGGTGAAATTTCCTATGCAAGAGATTTTGCAAGGGAATTGGGACTTGCTTTTCAGATAATGGATGATGTGCTTGAAGCAGAGGATGAAAACGATTCAAGCGATGAGAAAAACGGAAAAGTGACTTATGTGACTCTTTTCGGTGTGGAGAAGGCGAAGGAGCTGGCTGCAATTCATACGAAAAATTCTCTTGAGGCTCTGGGACACTTCGGCGAGAGAGCAGAGGAAATAAGACTTATTGCACAGAATCTTCTGAACAGAAAAAACTGACGTATATCGGGTGATGAATTGTGGAAGGAAAGTATTTACCTTATATAAACAGCCCCAAAGATGTAAAAAAGATAGATGAAGAAGAACTTGATATACTGGCTTCGGAAGTCAGAAAAGAGCTTATTTCCACCGTTTCAAAGAACGGCGGACATCTTGCATCAAATCTCGGTGTTGTAGAACTGACAATTGCTCTGCACAGAGTTTTTTCCTCGCCTGAGGATAAGATAGTGTGGGATGTTTCCCATCAGAGCTATACCCATAAGCTTTTTACGGGCAGAGCAGATAGGTTTGAAACATTAAGAAAGCCCGGGGGGCTTTCGGGCTTTACAAGAAGAAACGAAAGTGAGCATGACATTATGTCTGGCGGACATTCCAGTGTTGCACTTTCAGCCGCATACGGAATTTCCGAAGCAAATAAAATAAAAGGTAATAAAAATTATGTTGTTGCCGTAGTCGGTGACGGTGCATTTACCGGCGGTATGGTTTACGAGGCTCTTAATAATGCAGGCAGAGCAGGAAGCGGAACACGGCTTATTGTTGTACTTAATGACAATGAAATGTCTATTTCCCCCAATGTCGGCTCACTTGCCCGTTATTTTGCGCAGATGCGTGCTACTCCCCGTTATGTTCGCTTCAAATCACAGACGGAAAAGGCATTGAATCTTATTCCTGTTGTGGGAAAGCCCCTTGTAAAGGGAATATATAACACAAAGACATTTATAAAAAATATCGTATATAATTCCACTATGTTTGAGGATCTGGGCTTCCGATATATGGGACCCGTAGACGGTCATAATATTTCTCAGCTGATTTCTGCTCTCCGTGGCGCTAAAGAGGCTGAATACCCTGTTGTTCTTCATATAAATACTGTAAAGGGTAAGGGCTATGAATTTGCTGAAAAGGCTCCCGATGCCTTCCACGGAATTTCTGCCTTTAATCTCATTTCGGGTGAGCCCGTTTTTTCGGAGCCCAGCTTTTCCGATGCTTTCGGAAAATTTATGGAAAATGCAGCAGACAAGGACGACAGAATATGTGCAATAACAGCCGCTATGAGTCTCGGCTGCGGACTTGAAGGCTTTAAGAAAAAATATCCCGACAGATTTTTTGATGTGGGTATTGCCGAGCAGCACGCGGTTACCTTTGCAGCAGGTCTCGGAAGCGGAGGAATGTTACCCGTATTTGCGGTATATTCTTCATTTTTACAAAGAGCATATGATCAGATAATTCACGACTGTGCAATGCAAGGGTTGAAAATTGTTTTCGGAATTGACAGAGCGGGCTTTGTAGGTGCAGACGGACAGTCCCACCACGGTGTGTTTGATGCGGCATTCTTAAACACAATTCCCGATATCACCGTGTTTGCTCCCGCAACCTTCAGAGAGCTTGAAAAAGCCTTCAGCCGTGCGCTTTATGAGTGTGAAGGTCCCGTTGCTGTGAGATATCCGAGAGGCGTGAATACTGTTGTGCCTGATGATTTTCAGGAAAATTTCGGCGATTACGATATATACGGTGATAAAAGCCGGGATATTGCTCTTGTAACCTACGGCAGATGCTTCGGCGAAGCCGTTAAGGCACAAAAGCTTCTTGAAAGCAAGGGTATAAAGACCTTTGTGTTGAAAATAAATACAATAAAGCCTGTAAATAACAATGCTGTGAAAGCGGTGCTTTCCTGTAAGAATGTATTCTTCTTTGAGGAGGGACAGCGTTTCGGCGGTATAGGTGAAACCTTCGGTGATAAGCTGTTTAAGTTCAGCTTCCGCGGAAATTACCGAAACATTGCCGTTGAAGGTGAATTTCCCGGACAGGACAGTGTAAATGGGCTTATGAAGCATTATTTCCTTGATGCAGAGGGAATGGTAAAAAAGATTTCAGAGGAATGTGAAAATAATGGCTGATAAACTGAGGCTTGATGCCTTTCTTACAAACCAAGGCTATTTTGAAAGCCGTGAAAAGGCAAAAGCCGGAATAATGGCAGGAATAGTTTATGTAAACGGACAGAAGGCACTTAAGGCGGGAGACACCGTAAAGGAAACCGACTCCGTTGAAGTCAGAGGCGGTATGGAGTTTGTAAGCCGCGGTGGCTATAAGCTTAAAAAAGCAATGTCTGTTTTCCCCATAAGCCTTGAAAATAAAATTTGTATGGATATCGGTGCTTCCACCGGCGGATTTACCGACTGTATGCTTCAGCGCGGTGCAAAAAAGGTGTACTGTGTTGATGTAGGCTACGGTCAGCTTGCCTGGAAGCTGAGAAGTGACGAAAGGGTAGTAAATCTCGAAAGAACAAATGTAAGATATATTACAGAAGAGCAGATACCCGAAAAGACCGATTTTTCATCAATAGATGTTTCTTTTATATCTCTTTGTCTTGTGCTTCCCAAGGTCTATGAGCTTCTTTCCGATACGGGTGAATGTGTAGCACTGATAAAGCCGCAGTTTGAGGCAGGCAGGGAAAAGGTAGGTAAAAAGGGTGTTGTAAGAGAAAAAAGCACCCATATTGAGGTTGTAGAAAAAATTATAGCTTTCGCAAAGGACCTGGGCTTTACCGTAAAGGGACTTGATTTCTCTCCCATAAAGGGCCCCGAGGGGAATATTGAGTATCTTCTTTACATATCAAAGGTAAAGGATGAACACGCTCAGATCAGCCCCGCAGAAACAGTAGATGCTTCACATTCGGAGCTTGACAAATAACAGGGTGGAATGCATATGAAAATTGCAATAATTCCGAATCTTACAAGGCATAAAGCAAGGGAGGTCACGGAGAGTCTGTGCCGTGAGCTTCAGAAGGAAGGCATTGACTACTGCTTTTCTTTACAGCTGAAAGAAGAATTTCCTGATTTTCCCGATAGTTATTTTGAGGATGCTGACAGCTTTGTAAAAAATTCGGATATGGTTATTTCCGTAGGCGGTGACGGCTCAATGCTGAGAGCCGCAAGGCTTGCCGCAAAGGAAAATAAAAACATTCTCGGTATTAATGCGGGAAGACTGGCATACTTGTGCGGTCTTGAAAAAGAAGATCTGCACCTTCTTTCCCTTCTGAAAACGGGAGAATATAAAATACAGCGCAGAATGATGCTTTCCGTAACGGTTATGAAGCACGGAAGGGTTATATATAACACTGATTGTCTTAACGATGCAGTATTTTCAAGAGGGGCATCTCTTCAGCTGATTGACCTTAATGTCAAAGCAGACGGCAGAAATATTGCAGATTATCTTGCAGACGGCGCAATTTTTGCAACTCCCACAGGGTCTACGGCTTATTCAATGTCTTCGGGTGGCTCAATTGTAGAGCCAACTCTTGAAGCAATACTTCTGACCCCTATATGTCCTCATTCTCTTGCGGTACGTCCGTACATATTTTCGGGCAGTACAGAGTTTGATGTGACAATAAAATCTGTTGACGGCAGATGTAATGATGTGCTTCTTTTCTGCGACGGAGCAGATGCGGTAAAAATAGATGCTGACTGTACAATTAAAATCCAAAAGTCAGATATAACTTCAGACTTTATTTCAATAAAGACGGATAATTTTATAGATGTACTCAATAAAAAACTGGAAAAATAAAAGTGAGGATGTTTTATGAAAAAGAACAGACAGGCAATAATTGCCAAGCTTATTGAGGAAAATGTTATAAGCACTCAGGAGGAGCTGCTGGAAAGACTTCTTGAGGCAGGTGTTAATGTTACCCAGGCTACGGTTTCCCGTGATATCAAGGAAATGCATATAGTAAAGCACCCTGCAGCCTCGGGTGAGTACAAATATTGTCTTCCCACTCTCAAGCCCGAAGAAAACAGCGGAAAATATATGTCTATTCTCATAGGCTCAGCTGTATGTACAGATGTTGCCATGAATACTGTTGTGCTCAAGTGTCATGTAGGTACTGCTCAGGCAGCCTGTGCCGCTCTCGACTCTATGGGACTGCAGAATGTGGCAGGTACCCTTGCAGGTGATGATACAATCTTTATTCTCTGCTATTCAGAGGAAGCCGCCGCAAAAATCAAAAGAAAACTTGATTCTTTACTTGGATTTTAATTATGCTGAAATCTCTTAATATTGAAAACATTGCAATAATTGAAAAAGCCTCCGCCGAATTTTCACGGGGGCTGAATATACTTACGGGTGAAACGGGTGCAGGTAAAAGTATTCTCATTGACTCGATAAATGCAGTAACGGGCGAAAAAACCTCCCGTGAGCTCATAAGAACGGGTGAGGATTACGCTGAGGTAACTGCATTTTTTGAGGACATTTCAGAGGATATAAAAAAACGTCTGCAGGAAAACGGACTTCCCGTTGAGCCTGACAACACACTTCTTCTTAAAAGAAGGCTTTTCCGTGACGGAAAAAATGCCTGCCATATAAACGGCTCATCCGTTACAGTATCAATGCTTAAAAGCATCGGTATGAATCTTATAAATATCCACGGTCAGCGTGACTCCCAGGCTCTTCTTGACAGTGAAAGGCATATTGATTTTCTTGATGCCTTCGGAGGAAATGCAAAGTACCTTGCAGATTTTTCAGTGTCTTTTGTAAGACTTCAGGAAATAAAAGCAGAAATCAAAAGGCTTTCCCTTGATGAAGCATACAAGGAAAGGCAGACTGATCTGCTGACCTATCAGATAAACGAGCTTGAAAATGCCCGTATTACCGTAGGTGAAAGAGCCGCACTTATAAAAAAGAAAAATGTTCTCGGAAACTCCAAGAAGCTTTCAGATGCCTTAAGAGAAGCAATTATTCTTCTTTGCGGTGATACTGATGCCACGGGTGCTGACACCTTATTGCGCGGTGCAATTGCACGTATTTCTTCCGTTTCCTCCCTTGCGAGAGGGCTTGATACACTCGCAGAGAAGCTTAATGAAGCCAATTCCGCCATTGAGGACTGCTCGGGAGTTATTGATGATGTGTTAAGACAGCTTGACAGTATGGACGGAAATATTGACAGTATAGAAGAAAGACTTGATGTTCTTTACAGACTGTCAAAGAAATACGGAGAGACGGAAGAAGAAATGCTCCGCTTCCTGGATAACGCAAAAAATGAACTTCAGGGAATTAAAAACTCGTCGGAAAGGCTCACTGAGCTTAATTCCGAATATGCTGCTACCCTGAAGCTTTGCATACAAAAGGCGGATGTGCTCTCCCAAAAAAGACAGGAGGCTGCAAAGAAAATTTCTGCTGCGGTGCAGTATGAGTTAAGCTTTCTTGATATGCCGTCCTGCCGTTTTGTTGTGAAAATAAATGACGGCGAGCTTTACGAAAAAGGAAAGGATTATACGGAATTTCTCATTTCTGCGAATCCCGGTGAAGAGCCAAAGCCTCTCGGTAAGGTAGCCTCAGGCGGTGAGCTTTCAAGAATTATGCTGGCTCTTAAAAATGTCCTTAATAAGGCAGGGGGAGTAGATACTCTTATTTTTGATGAAATTGATACGGGTGTCAGCGGCTCTGCAGCAAGACGTATTGCCATAAAGCTTTCTGAGGTTTCTGACAGCTCGCAGATTCTGTGTATTACCCACCTTCCGCAGATTGCCGCCTTTGCCGACAGTCACAAGTTTCTTTACAAGGAAGTCCGTGACGAAAAGACTTATACAAGGATAAAGGCGCTGAGTGAAGGTGAAAGACCTGCAGAGCTTGCGAGAATGACCAACGGTAATGATATATCGGATATTCATCTGAAAGCTGCCCGTCAACTTATAGAATCTGCAAATGCGGAAAAGAAGAATAAGGGGAGATAGAAATGAAGCTTTACATAAAACAAAAGGTTTTTTCATTCAGGGATAAGTTCAATGTGTACGATGAACGCGGTGAAATAAAGTACACCGCCGAGGGTGAAATTCTGACTCTCGGAAAAAAGCTTCACGTAAGGGATACCTCGGGCAGGGAGGTTATTTACATAAAGCAGCGGCTTCTCACATTTCTTATGAGATATGAAATATCCGTACTTGAAAATTCTCCCGTTGAAATTGTGAAGAATTTTACTCTTTTCAGACACGAATATACAATTCCTGCCTGGGATGTTGTTATAAAGGGTGATTTTTTTGCTCACGAATACGAGGTATTCAGAAACGGAAGAAAAATAGCACATCTTTCAAAGGAATGGCTTACCTGGGGAGACACTTACGCTATTAATATAGGTGATCCCGCAGACGAGCTTATGGCCCTTGCCGCAATACTTGTAGTAGACTGCTGTATGGAGGTACAAAATAATGCAAGACACTCTTAAGTTCAATAAAAACGGAAAATTTGTAATAATGCAGGTGGCAGACCCTCAGGATCTGCACTTTGTAAGACACACAATGGTCAGAATGCTTAACAAGGCTTATGACAGCGTAAAGCCTGATCTTGTTGTGTTTGCAGGCGACAATATTCTCGGTAATCATCTTAAGGATGCACGCTTCGGCTCAAGAGTTGTTGTGCATACAAAGGAAAAAGAATATGCCAGAATGAAAACCGCCATAGGACATATCTGTAAACCCCTTGAGGAAAGAAAAATTCCCTTTACTATGATTTACGGTAATCATGACGACGTAAATATGATGACCAAGGAAGAGCAGGCAGATATTTACCGTTCATATTCAATGTGTGTGGGACTTAATAATCCCGACAAGACAGTTGACGTAGATACCTGTAATCTTCCCATATA
Organism: Acutalibacteraceae bacterium; assembly: GCA_045652065.1. Taxonomy (GTDB): domain Bacteria; phylum Bacillota; class Clostridia; order Oscillospirales; family Acutalibacteraceae; genus RUG806. The sequence goes on along the minus strand of JAZRTO010000091.1, from coordinate 6,394 downwards.
TTCATCTGACGGTGAAAGAAAGCTTTTCAATCTGTGGATGATAGACTGTGCAGGTGAAAACAAGGAAACAAAGCGTTGCTATGAGGCTGTGCTCCCCGAAACTATCGAGTGGTATAAGAAGAAAAGTGCCGAGCTTCGTGAGGAAAACGGCGGAGAGCCTCTGCCCTCACTTATGTTCCAGCACATTCCTATGCCTGAAAGTGCATCTCTTCAGATAGAATGTGATAAGGATGATCCCCTTGCAGTTCCCTATTATGAAAAGGGTGAGTTAATTAAATACGTTAAGCTTGACCCCGAAAAGGCTCACGGATTTTTAGGTGAAGCAATGTGTTGCTGTCACGAAAACTACGGTCAGCTTGAAGCGCTTCAGGAAATGGGTGACGTAAAGGCAGTGGTTTACGCTCACGACCACCTTAACAACTTCATCGGTGAGCACGACGGTATAAGAGTTATCCAGACCTCCTGTGCATCCTTCCGTTGCTACGGCAACCACTTAAGAGGTGTCAGAGTGTTTGAGATTGATGAAAATAATCCCGAAAATTTCAAGACGTACAACCTTACATACTGGGAGCTTTGCGGAAAGAATCTTCTTTCAAAAGCCGCACACCTCTGGGATGCTGACGAGTGTGAGGAAACAAAAATAAAGCTTCTTATAGGCGCAGGCGCTACAGCTGCAGTCGGTGCAGGTGCTGCTCTTGCCACACATCTTGTAAAGAGGAGAAAATAATGGATAATCTTTTTGAAAAGCAGCTTGATTCAAAAAATGTATACAAGGGTGTGCTTCTTGATGTTTATTGTGATGACATCGAGCTTCCCAATGGTAATAATGCAAAAAGGGAATATATAAAGCATGTAGGCGCTGCCTGTGTTGTTCCTGTTGATGATGACGGAAACATCATAATTGAAAAGCAGTTCCGTTACCCCTTTCACAGGGTGCTGACGGAAATTCCTGCAGGAAAGCTTGACTCAAAGGAGGAGCCCCACCTTGAAGCCGCCCTCAGGGAGCTTAAGGAGGAAACAGGCTTTACCGCTGAAAAGATGGTATACCTCGGTGAGTTTCTTCCCACATGTGCATATTCCGATGAGATAATACACATGTATCTTGCCACAGGACTTACAAAGGGTGAGCAGAAGCTTGATGAGGATGAATTTGTGGGTGTGGAAAAAATGCCCCTTGAAGAAGCCGTAAGGGAAATTATGAACGGTAATATTTCAGACGGAAAAACCCAGGCTGCAATCCTCAAGGCATATCTTTATCTCAAAAACGAGTAATACTTAAACAAACAACAAAAACGGCACAAGGCTACCTTACGGAGTAGTCCTGTGCCGTAATTATTTTATAAAGCTTATGCTTCCTCTTTTTTGAATTTAGCTGCAAGAGTGGTGTAACCCATAGCATTCATTTTGTTTCCCATGAGCTGCTGGGGGGATAATTCCTTTACTACTGCTGCAGGAATACCTGCAACAAGGGAGTTGGGAGGAACAATTGTATTTGATGTAACAACCGCACCTGCTGCAACAATTGAATTTTCACCGATAACTGCACCGTCAAGAACAACGCTTCCCATGCCGATAAGAGCATTGTCGCCGATTTTTGCACCGTGAACAAGTGCATTGTGACCTACCGTTACACCGTTGCCGATAACTGTGGCATCCTTCATTCCCACATGAACGGTTGCATTGTCCTGAATGTTGGAGTTTTCACCTATGGTGATAGCGCACATGTCACCTCTGAGCACTGCAGAATACCATATTGAGCTGCCCTTACCTATGGTGACATCACCGATTATTGCGGCATTCTCCGCAACAAAAACGCTTTCGTCAATTACGGGAGTCTTGCCCGCGAAGGTTTTGATCATAATTTTTCCCTCTTTCCGCTTTTTTACTATTTTAACACAAAAAATATTTATAATCAATAATACAGATTTTGTCTGAATGTGGGAAAATTTGCAAAATTCTTGACTTGTGACCTTTTTTATTTTAATATATTAATAATATATTACGGAGGAGAATTGCCATGAAAATCATACTTGTAGGCGCAGGCTCAATCGGCGGCACAACCGCAACAATGCTCAAGGAAAAGGGTCACGATATAGAAATTGTTGAGGCAAACCACGAAAGAGCGGAAAAAATCAGAAATGAGGGTATCACTCTTACAGGTGCACTGGGAAATCATACTCAGAAATTTACGGTTTATGAAAGCATAGATGAACTGACCTCTACGTATGATGTCTGCATTATTGCAACAAAATATTTTGCTCTGGCTCCCGTTGCCGAGAAAATGCTTCCTTATGTAAAGGCTGACGGTATCTTTATGTCAATGCAGAACGGTATCTGCACAAAGATTCTTTCCGATGTTGTAGGAACAGACAGAACTGCAGGCTGTATGATAGGCTTCGGTGCTACAATGCTTCCCAACGGTGACGTTAATGTCACATCAGGCGGTGAGCTTAAAATAGGCAGAGTCAACGGTAAGATTGACGATAAGATCACAAAGCTCGGTGAGATTTATAAGGCACTTCTTCCCACAAAGGTTGTTGACAATATTGATGCACAGCTTTATTCAAAGCTTATCATCAACTCCTGCATCAACTCCATCGCAGCCCTTACAGGTGAATGTGTAGGTGTTATGCTGACAGCTGATGCTGCGAAATCAATTTTCCTTGAAATCGCAAGAGAAGCTACATATGTTTCCAAGAAGATGGGGCTTAAGGTTCCTCCCTATGCAACAGTGCTTAATTATAATCTTCTTCTCATTTCCAATGCAAACTGGTTCAACGCAATTGCAAAGATGCTTGTAACAATTGTAGGTAAGAAGTTCGGTGATGTACGTCCCTCAACTCTTCAGTCCCTTGACAGAGGCGAAAAGACTGAAATTGATATCTTCAACGGATATATTGTAAAGATGGGTAAGGAATACGGTGTTCCCACTCCCGTTAACGAGCAGATTTATAATTTCATCAAGAGAATTGAAAACGGCGAAGACAAGTCTTCAATGGATAACCTTAAGAAAATCAAGTTCTGATTTACAACAGACAGAAATGCCGCATTAAACCAGGTTTAGTGCGGTAATTTTACGGAGATTAATATGATTAAATTCAACGAAAACGGCAAGCTTAAAATAATGCACCTTACGGATATCCATATGGAGGATGATAATATTGATGCCTCCACCTGGCTTATAAGGGAAGCCTGCAGAAGGGAAAAGCCGGATATCGCGGTTGTGACGGGGGATAATGTTCACAATTATGACGATGCTGCAAAAACCAAGTCTTACATTGACAGGCTTATGGCTATTTTTGAGGATTTCGGTATTCCTTCGGCAGTCACCTTCGGTAATCACGATTCCGAGGTAGGCTCCCTTTCCCGTGAAGAGCTGATGCTTTATTACAGCAGTTTTAATTGTCACGTAGAAAATGACAGAGGCGAAAAGCCTTTTAAGAGCGGTACATACAATGTCCCTGTTATGTCAAAGGACGGAAAAACACTTAAATTCAATCTTTGGATATTTGACTCGGGCGATTATGACGGCAAGGGGCATTACGGCTGTATGAGTCTTGAGGATGTAGAGTGGTACAAGAAAAGAAGCGATGAAATCAAGGCGGAAAACGGCGGCAAAACCGTTTATTCCTTAGCCTTTCAGCATATGATTGTACCTGAGGTGTATGATGTTCTCACAAAGGTGAATAAGAGAAAGCTTTACTCCTTCGAGCATATAATCAACAAAGGTGAATATTATATGTTCTCACCCGATACCGTGAATTTCGGAATACTCAATGAAACACCCTGCTCGGGCGGTGAAAACTTTGGTCAGTTTGATGCTATGGTCGAAAAGGGCGATGTTCTTGCAGTTTTCTCGGGACATGACCATACAAATGCCTTCGGTGTAAGAAATCAGGGTATTGATATTGTAAATTCCTTAAGTACTCGAAGCCAGTCAGACCGCTTTTCTTCACAGTACGGCTACAGAATAATTGAAGTGGATGAAAAGGATACTTCAAAATATTCCTGCCGAGTGGAGAGATGGTATAATATGTTTACGCTTTCTGATATAAAGGCAATTAAAGCCGGCGGTGACGAGTACGGTGTAAAAATTGCCTCAGGTGTAAAGTACAGAGGACTTGTGCAGAGATTTATGACAAAAACAGGCAGAGTATTCTGCCATATTGTAACCGGCAGAAAAAATACATATAAGCACTGAAATAAAAAGCATTGAAAAGGATTTTTTATCTCTCTTCAATGCTTTAATTTTTTATAAATAGCTTTATAAGGATTTCAGAATTCCGGGATTCTGATTTATGTTTGTTTTCTTGAAATTATCGTTTACATCATAGAAATAGCAGTCTCCGTCCTCGTTGCCTGCCACGGTGTAATAGTTTCCGTCATTTATACAAAAGCCTGCTCCGTTATCACAGGCAATACCTGAAATGGTTTTTCCGATAATGGCTTTTTCGAATGTCTGCCAGTATTCACTCTGATAGTGAGGGCAGTTTATGTAGGGGATAAGGCTGAGGCACTTTATAAAGGCAAATTCGCCGCCTTCTAAGCAGTCGTCATAGCCTTCCGTAAACCAACACATAGCACCTGAGGAGGTACCCGAAAGCACGGTGCCTTTTTCGTATGCTTCAAGAAGATATTTGTCTGCTCCTGTTTCAGTCCAGGTGTCCATTAAGAATTTAAGATTTCCCCCCTGAACGAAAATACCGTCTGCGGCTTCTATTTTTTCTTTTATAACAGCTTCCGTTACATCCTCGTGGGTCAGAAAGAGAATATCGGCAGTACATCCGTATTTCTTGAAGCAGAGCATTACATCGTCATTTTCATCCATATTGTCAAAGCTTGCGGTAGGGATAAAAAGAAAATGGGGATTTTCCTTGCCCGTAAGAGAGATAATGTGTTCTGTTACATTATCCATTTCACCGTTGTCAAAGCGTCCGCCGCCCAAGGCTACAATTTTACCCATTTTTTTGCCACCTCACATATAAAATTTAATCAAAGAATAAATAATTGCGATAATAAGAGAGGGGAGCATATTTCCCACTCTGAATTTTTTTCCGAAGCAGATGTTTATACCCACACAGAATATAAGCACGTTTCCCACAAGGGACATATCGGAAATTACCGTGCCCACGGAGAAAAGCGGCCCTGCAAATTGTGACAGCGCGGTAATTGTTCCCTGAAAAATTCCTATTGGAATAAATGCGAATATACAGCCCTTCCCGAGAGTTGATGTCATAACAATAACTATTAGAAAATCAAGAAGCGCTTTTGCAAAAAGTGTGGCTGGGTCACGGTTTATTCCGTCCTCAATTGCGCCTACAACCGCCATTGCGCCTACGCAGATTATAAGGGAGGTGTTGACAAATGCTCCCACAAAGCCGCCGTCCTCTGTGGCATGAGCCTTTATTTTCAGCCATTCTCCGAATTTATCAAGTCGTGCTTCAATTTTAATAAGCTCTCCGAGAAGCGTTCCGATGATAAGTGAAATTATCATCATAAGTGACCCGTCGGTGGTAAGTGTGCCGTCTCCCGACATTTTAAGAAGCCCCGAAAGAGCCCCTGAAACACCGATAAAAATAACTGCTACACCTGCAGTTTTCATAAGAGAATCGCGGATTTCTTCTTTAATTTTTTTTCCGAAAAGAAGTCCTGCAATTCCTCCGAGAATAACTGCGATTACATTAACAATAGTTCCGATACCCGGCATAATATTTATTACTCTTCCTTTTTCATAATGTATTAATGAATATATCACAAAAAATTTAATGAATCAACACAAATAAATAAAAGATTACACAATTGACTAAAATTTTCAGTTGTGATATCATATAAGGAAAAGTAAGGATTAAAGGAGAGATTTTTATGGCTTTTTATTATAGCGAACCTTCACATACCTTCAGCGAATATCTTTTAGTGCCCGGTTATACAGATGAAAACTGTGTGCCCTCAAATGTTTCGCTTAAAACTCCTCTTGTGAAGTTCAAGAAGGGCGAAGAACCCGCAATTTCACTTAACATTCCTATGATTTCCGCTATTATGCAGTCTGTATCAAACGATACACTTGCAATTGCACTCGCTAAAGAAGGCGGTATGTCATTTATTTACGGTTCTCAGTCCATTGAAGATGAAGCAGCAATGGTTGCCCGTGTAAAGAATTATAAGGCAGGCTTTGTTGTAAGTGCCTCCAACCTTACTCCCGAAAACACACTTCAGGATGTTGTAGATCTCAAGGAGCTTAACGGCTTCTCAACCGTAGCAATCACCGATGACGGCACTGCAAACGGCAAGCTTCTCGGTATTGTTACCTCCCGTGACTACCGTGTCAGCCGTATGAGTACCGAGCTTAAGGTTAAGGAGTTTATGACACCCGTTGAAAAGCTTGTTGTTGCTCCTG
>JAZRTO010000090.1:0-1581 GCA_045652065.1 Acutalibacteraceae bacterium | reverse complement strand
AGCGTCAAGCAAGGTTGCAATCTGGTCAATCCAAAGATATTTGTTTTTGAAGATACCTGAAACGCAGTGCCAGAATGAAAGATATTCCCTGTTTTCGACGGGAGGCATCGGAATTCTTTCCTTGATATTGCGAAGTCCTATAAACATAACTCCAGATGATGCAACAAAAAATATTGGGAGAAGGTATCTGAACATTCCAATATTCTTGATGCCGTCAAGGAACATTACGCCTGCGAGAGTCGGAAGAATAAAATTTACGATATTCTGAACAAAATGGCTGATTTTGACAGGGAACGAACGTACATACAGTCTTTCTTGCGGGTTGGGGCTGATATTATCTGCAACAGACTGTGTAAAGCCGACGTAATTGAATATTGTGTAAAGCTGGAAAAGAAGATAAAGAGTCCACACTCTGTCTGTAAGCGGAAGCTCGTAAAGCGGAAGAGTACAGATAAGAACAACAACAATCAGGCACTGAATAACATTTGCATATGCGAAAATTTTGTATCTGCCGAGCTTTTTGAGGAGCTTCTTTCTTATAAGGATGTTTCTGAAACCGCTCCAACCGTTTGTAAGGAAATGAGCACCGAAAATTTTGAAGAGATTGAAACTGTTGATGCCTTTCCAACGGGTGTCTATGATATTGGCAACGCTGTCGGGAAGAATAAAGGAGAAATCAAATATAAGCATCAATAAACCCAAAGCAGCAAAGGTCAGATACACCGCATTATATTTCCGTTCAATTTTCGGGGGAAGAAAACCTAAATTTGCATCAACACCCATGGTCAGAAAATTCCAGAAATAAGTTGATGCAATGAAAAATACATTTATTGCACTGAATGTAAGGAGCGGAATTTCGTAGTAATATGCAATCAGATAACATCCCGTACCGAAGGTAAGGAAGCTCTTAAGATAATTCAGGGTGTAATCACCGCCGACTGCGGCAAAAATAGAAAAATATTCTTTATACGGGACATGCTTGCCCTCGCCGGGAGTGTGCCAGTACTTTTTCATTTCCTGAAAAATATTCATTTTTTCTTTGCTTTGTGATTTTGCCATCAGCTTTCAGCTCCTTCCTTGATAAATTCATTGTTTCTTGCAACTGCTTCGTCACGAGTCTTGCCGTACTGTGCCTCGGGTGCAACATTTACGACAACCTTTTGGATGTTTTTAGGAAGCCAGCTATCACCAAATGTTATCTGATCTTCACGTTCAGCTTCCATATAAAACTCTTTGAGATTTGAGCAGGAATAGAATGCAAAACTGTCTATTTCTTTAACAGATTCAGGGATATACATTACATATTTCATCCCCTGACAATAACTGAATGCATCGCCGCCGATTTTTTCAAGACCGTCGGGAAGAGTAACAAGGCTGATTTTTTTACAATTAAAAAATGCCATATCACCGATTTCTTTAAGCGTTGAGGGTATATTCACTTCTGTAAGTGTTTCATTTTTATAAAACGCACACGCACCTATTCTTTCAACACCTTCGGGAATTGTATATGAAGTTTCTACCTTTTTGATAGGATAGACAATAAGCTTTTTCATATCCTTGGTGTAAAGCACACCGTCAACA